>NZ_JAILZV010000049.1 GCF_023512315.1 Anoxybacillus sp. | reverse complement strand
GGCATATTAATGGATTTCAATATTGGACACGCTTGGTTAGTTACTTGGTTTTTATGTCTTATTTTATTGCTTTTGCGCATTTTGAATAAAATAGCGAATGACCCAATCTTTGAATATATGGGAGCCTTTTTGACTTTTACTTTAATATTGGCTTTTGGTTGGGCAAGTCATTGTATGGCAAGCTATGGATTAAAAGGCTTTATCCCTCACGCGATCCATTTTCTATCTGTAACCGTCTGGATTGGGATATTGATTGTTGTTGGGTGGTTTTCAAAAAACAGAGATAATTGGCTGAAATTCTTGAAATGGTTTAGTCCGATTGCTTTTATATGTGTAGTCGCATCCATCAGCGCTGGCTTCTTCTTAATGAATCTCTTAGTGCCTGATTATGTGAATTCTTGGATAGTTCCGTACGGACAAGCCCTGCTTATTAAACATCTGCTTATTATTCCGCTACTGACTTTTGCATTTATAAATGGTGTATTGGTGAGAAGAACGTTAAAAATAAATCCAAATTTTAATCCGATTCCGTGGGCAAGGGCTGAAAGTATGGTTGCTTTGCTTGTTTTTACAGCAATGGCAGTAATGGGACAACAAAGCACTCCTGAAAATATTGCAGCCATTATAAAATTTGAGAAACCGTCCTGGTTATTTGAATCCTTTTATCAAGGAAACGTTGAACTCAATACGTCCATTGCTGTTGGAATAAATGCCACAAGTGTCGCATTAATGATTGCAGCTATAATCTTCTTATTGGGTATGGTTATATTATTCCGTAAAAAAGCAAACAGCGTAGTAGTAACGGTTTGTGGACTTTTATTCGTAGTCGTATCTTATGTCGCAATTATGAAAAGCATATTATAAGTAACGAACCCACGCCTCAAAAGCGTGGGTTTATCATTATTCTTCGGTTATACCTGGAATATTGTGATACTCCAAAATCACATAGTTCCCGTCTTTAAACACCATTGAGTAGGTAGATTTTTTGTCTTGTTCCTGAAAGACAATCGAAAATATGTAATCTTCTTTATCCTTTATAGCTTTCTTTTCAAACTTTACGGTCAATTTGTTTTCCTCTCGGTTATCTGATATTTTTCTCTGGTGATGTTGATAATAGCATTGGTCAATATGTCGCATTCAAATTCGATCTGTATTCGCTTAATTTAAATCCTCATATACAATAGGTATGAATTTCTATAATATAAAAAGTAAATGATTTATTTTTGTATGAATTCATATAGGGAAATTGTGGAAAAGACAGGTGGATAACGTGAGTGATACATTAAAATACATAGGAAACCAAATTAGATTTTTCCGAAACAAAAAAGAGCTAACATTGGAGGAATTATCTAATCAAAGTAATTTGACGAAAACATATCTAGCGCAAATTGAACGTGGCGAAGTCAATGTAAGCATTAGGAAGCTAGAATCGATATGTAATGCGCTACATATTTCACTAGGAGATATTTTTCCTACTAACGATTCCATTCAAACAAAAATAAACTCCTCAATCAATAAGGAGTTTATTATAGAACTTATTGAAATATGCATAGAACTAGATAAGCGTGATTTACAGCTACTTAAATCACTTGGAAACGAAATGAGGAATCTCAAGAAACCTTAAGTTTCCTTCTTTTTATTTCAGAAAGTAATATCTGAATAAAGCCTTTGTTTAATTTTAACTTTACAGCCGTTTTATAACTTTCTATTAATAATTTATCGTTTATATAATGCATCAGTTCTCTCTCCTTAATCCATTATATATTAGGTAATTTTTTTAAAGTTATTTGCAAGTGATTCCATTAATCGAAGTCTATTGATAGAAAGTTGGCTATCTGAATGATAGATATGACTATAAAGAATAAAAAAATACTCAAACACTAACGATGCTCTTTCTTTGAGGTCAAATTTTAAGAAAGTATGTAGGGTCTGCGGTGCAATTTGAAGATAGTCTGTAGCAGGCACGGATGATAAGTAAGTCAAGTTTTTTTCGGAGTATAAATCCAGCAAAGCTTTTGTTTCAAACAAAAAAATACGATAAAAATAATACTGTGCATCAAGAAAGTCTGTCTTCGTATTGAGGGAGAAAAAATCATTTTCTAAAACTATTTTTTTAAGAGCAATTAAGACCTTTACATTGATGATGGCTATGGTTTTATTGCTCATTGATAGAAACATTCTAGGACATTGATGACAGTTGTATAAAAAGTGTAATTTTTCTTTATCGTTCCACCTCATATTCTCAAAAAAGACATTCATTTCATTGATTAAGCTATCATTGTTAAGGCTATCTAGTAGAATAGATGATTTCCTTTCAAAGTAGTTTTTGTAAGCAATCACTTTTCCACTTTTCGTATTGGAATATAAATAAGCAAAAACAATATCAGACCAACCCATTTGCTTGATGAAATGATTAATTAGTTGGTAATCCTCTTCTAACTTATTTTGTTCTTGCAATGATTTGATATCCATTACATCCCTCCTTCAAAAATATATTTGTCATTAAATTTATTTTGTGTAAATATATTTATACTTTACCATATACCTATTTATAGCGCAAGCATAAACCAAAAAATATAATGATTTAAATAAGCCTGAAACAAATAAAAAAGTATCAAGCACCTCTTTATATCGCAAAGGAGGTGTTGATACTTTGACACAAGATGTTGATTCGGAAGTAATGAACTGTCGTTTAGAAAACGATAAATGTCTTAGAAAGGTGAATCATTAAAAACCTTATTAATCACTTCATTCAGCGTATTACAAGAGATTACCTCTATCTTTTTAAATACCGACGGATTACGAAGGGCATTACGAGCCACAAATACCTTTTTAAAGCCCATACGCTCTAATTCTTTAATTCTCATTTCTAAGGTTGGAACCTTCTTTAGTTCGCCTGTCAAACCAATATCAGCTACAAAAACGGTATCATTGGGTATGCCTTTATTTTTGTAGGAAGAAACGATGCTCATCAAGACCGCAAGATTGGAAGATGGCTCTTTTAATTTTATTCCTCCTGTTGTCTTAATTACCACATTCTGATTAAAGAGCGGCAACTCTGCTCTCTGTTCAAGAATAGATATCAAGGTATTTAAATGGTCTCTTTTTAGACACTCACCAATTCTAGACGGATAAGGTGTAAAAGTTGGAGAAACTAAACTCTCTATCTCTACAATGATAGGACGTGTTCCTTCTTTGACGACAGTTAAAGCACTTCCACTTACGATTTCCCCTTCTTTTCTTTGAGTCATAAAATACTCTGAAGGGTTATCTATGGCTCTTAGCCCGTCCTCTTCCATTGAAAAAAATCCAATCTCCCCTGTGCTACCATAGCGATTTTTCGTTGCTGATAATTGCTTCAATTCTTCTCCATTCTCGCCATCTAAAACAAGAACGGTATCTACTAAATGTTCAAGCGCACGTAAACCAGCTAATTCATTCTCTTTAGTCATTTGTCCAACCATAATAACAGCTCTTGGACGTTCAGGGTTTTTTGCCACTTTTAACATTGCCGTAGCACACTCCATTGTTTGGGTTGGGCTGCCTGGTCGTGATGGAAACTCTTCTAACACAAAAGTTTGAATACTGTCAATAATAACGACATCAGGATCAATCTGTTCGATAGCACCTAGTACATTGTTCATACTTGTATCGCTATAAATCCAAATGTTCGAGTCAATGTTAGGTAGAACTCGTTCTGCTCGGTTTTTTATCTGACTTTCACTTTCTTCCCCACTGGCATATAACACTTTAAAGCCTTGTGAGGCAATATCTTGTGATACTTGGAGTAATAAAGTTGATTTCCCAGCTCCTGGTACAGCTGTAATGATTGATAAGGAATCCTTTACAATTCCCCCACCCATTACACGATTAAACTCGCTAATAGAAGTGATGATTCTATCACTTTTGGAGGATGCTGTTTCAGTTAACCGTTTTACTGAAACATTTCTTTTTGTTGCTTGTACTAGGGGTTGTTTTGACTGACTTCCCCCTATTTCTGTTTCTTCAAGGGTACTCCACTCTTGGCAATAATTACATCGTCCTTGCCATTTAGGATGATGATGCCCGCAATTACTACATATATAAACTGTTTTTCTCTTCATTCTAATCACACTTCCTAATCAAAAATATCTTCGAATTGTTCTAGTAATTTTTCTAAGTTCTTACCATTCGTATCATCTAATCGTTCAATATTTTCATTATGTTTCTTGTCTAATGTATCTTCGTTTTCTTTTTGGACTAGATACAATCCAGTTGAGTTTAACGCTTCGATTAACTGACCTTCCTCTTTTATTTCCAATACTTCCTTATAAGCCTTTATTTCTTGTTTCATTAATTCCGATTCCTTTTTAAGTTCCTTATATTTAGCCTTGTAGTCTTCTTTTTGGGAATATACATCAGCAAGCTTCTTCTCTAACTCTCTGACCTTTAACTCGGCATTAACCGTTCTATCATAAAGTTTTTTATGCATTTCTTGTATGTTCATTAAAAGTTTTATAAGCCTATCAGGGTTGTTAATATTGCATTTCACAAACTCTTTTACATTTAGATTGGCGAAATAGCTATTATCCGCTGTGTATTGGACGATATCCTCTTTTAAAGTCTTTTTAAATTCTTTTATTCTGTTATTGATTTCTTTATTACGAGAAAAATGATAGTATTCAATTCCTTGAATATGCAATTCCTCTTTCGCATAACGGGCAATGTTACTAAAACTCACCTTTTTTATGTTCTTATTCTTGTTATCTTGGAAAAACTTATGAAGAATATCATATAACTCTTCCGTGGTAAATTTCTTTTCTTTACTCATTCATATCACCTACTGAAAATACCTACTTAACATTTGTGCGTTTTGAGTGGCTATGGTTTTGATTTTGTTTATTTTCAATCCATACTCTTCCATAAAATTTTGCGCTTTGTCATATTGCTTCACAAGCTCTTTTAAAGCTAGCACCTCAGTTGAAATGTTCTTTTGATTTTCAAGCACTAATGCTTTAATATTCTTTTGCGTATCAGTCTCAGTTGGATGATAGAATTCACATATTTCACATACATTATCAACTTTCTTACAATCTTCAAATCCTTTCTGTTTGGAAGAACACTTTCCACCTTCCACTTCTCTATATTGTTTCCATTCTTCTTCATAGTTTGGGTCGAAAACTTTCTTAAAAGCTAAATCCCACTGATTTGATTTTCTTACATCAATGACATACTCGCTGCCCTTTTCGGCTTGCTTTTTTCTTGCTATTTTTTTCGCCATATTATAGGTGGCGCATTTTACAAATTTATCGATGTGACTGTAATAATGATAGCTACTTTTAATGGAAGAATGCCCTGAAATTTGCTTAATAATTAAAGGTTCTAAATCATTTAAAACCATATTGATAAAAGCAAAATGGCGAGTATCCATTAAATTGACATATTCCAATTGATAAGGGAGTAAATCTACATCTTGGTCCCTCTTTTGAACTAGCTGATACTTAAATAAATCAACGATAACCCTTTTATAGAATTGTTTCAGTAAGTAATTAAGGTTGAATACATTAAAGAATTCAGGAATACTTGAATTCTTGCCTGTTACACCCTTAAATCGCAAATGCTTAAAGTACGCCCTTTGTGAAAATAAATACTTTCTTCTTCCAACGTGCTGATAACCCTCAGAAAAAAAGTTAGGAATCCAATCATACTCATCCACTAAATCCCGATAATCTCCGATAAGGCGGTACAACTTTTCACTAATGCGTACTTTTTGTAAAGTATAATCTTCATCTACCCTGTGTTTCACAATGGCTGTGTTTCCTTTTAACTTGGTTCTTCTTACAGTTAGGTAGTAATATCCATTCTCCTTTGTCAAACAATCATAAGGGGTTAGGACTAACTCAGACACACGAAGGGGAATTGTGGTAGTGATTTCCCACCAAAGTTTAATCGGATAAAATTCTTCTTTTTCGCTTTTACTACAACATTCCCAAAAATCATCTAATGCATCCCCCAATTTAAAGACACTCTCAAAATTACCAATTTCTCTTTGATTGAGTCCTTGATGATCTTCTCTATATTTCGAATATGCTTCGGCTTGATGATAAAGCAAGTTCAAATACTCATCATTATCATTTATAGGAAAATACTCAAGGAATTCAATAAGAGTATGAGTATGCTTAAAATAATTGGTATCTTTCTTTAATTTCTTGGCAACTAGCTCTTTTTTCTTTTCCAGTGCAAAGTAGTCTGTTTCCTCAATGATCTTTTTTAGGAATCTAAGGTCTTCTGAAACAATTTCAATAGGATGTACTTGAATTTTATAAAGTACATAACCTTTCAAGGCATTAATAATATCAACATAAGCAAAGATATCCCTGTTCTTTTTAGCTTTGTTATATTTTATCTCATCCAAATGAAAAAGGACTCTTCTTTTCAACTTTTCGTTATATAAATACCAAATATTCTCCTCAAAGGAATAGGCTTGAATAATTTGTTTTTGTTGAAATTCCTTAAATATCTCTTCCAATTCATTCAAAGGGACAGAAAAATAGTCCTTAAACTGAACAATGGAGATATTGGAATCTTTGACTTTTCGCTCAACTAACATTATTCCTTCACCCAATACTTAATTGATGATTTTTCTGAAGTTCGATTATATCTTGTTTTGAAATTTTTACAAACGCTCTTACTCTTTCCTTACCAAAGTAAATTATAGCCTCTTGTAAGATTGGTAAATAAACATTAAATAAAGTATACGTGTATCGTTGTTTATCAAACTCATATTTAGCGTTGCGGATGTTATTCAACAACTGGGTTAAACGTTGATTATATTCAATCAGAAAATACATTTCATTCATCGCATACTCACAACCGATACAATGGTCTCGACTAGGATAGATACAAGCAGATCTGTCGATGGTTTTAAGCAAGCATTGAGAATGCTCCATTTTAGAAGGTGTTTCACCCATTGAGATTTTCTGTAAAATTTCTTTCATTTGCCCCTTATGACTTGTGATCAACTCTCTAAATACTTCGGAAATTCGACTGCGATATTCGTTAATACCCTTGACCATAAGTTCTATATGAATAGGTTTTAAACCGAACAACTCTTGTATCTCTTTGTTTTGCTCCGCCATATCGAGAAGGGCATACTGGTTATGATCTTCTTCGTCCTTAATGACCTTTAAGAGAAGGTGAGACATAAAACCAAAACTTCCTCTCTCTGTTAAGGCTTGGGTAATTTTATCAATATCATTGCTTTTATTTATATGCTCCAAATAAACTTGCGTGGTTTTAGCGATACCTTGTTTATCTTTTATATGTCCACGAATGATAGCGCTTAAATCATATCCCATCCCCCATTTTTGTTGTTGGCTTTCCACTTGGGCAAAATTCATATAGGTTTTATTCGCACGATTGTTTAAAAAGGTTTCTTGTCCAAAGATTTCATTGTACTTTTCCCCAAATAACGCAATGTGTGTTTCTCGTTTCGTTACTCTATTTGTTAAAATGGTTGAAGTATTGAACCAACGATTTGATGACTTTTCTGTTTTCTTGCGATGAGCTTCACACAACGCGATGAGCATTCCAATGGTATACACATAGGAATCACTCACGACCAACTTTAATCGCTGTTTATTTTTCTTTTTGTTCTTTTTTGGTTGAATATGAAACATTTTTACTTGAAACATCACATTATTGACTACACGTTGCGCCATTTCTAAGGTAAATTGTCTGGATTTGATACACTTCAATACTTCTTCTTCATTCATTCCTAAAACTTCCTCTAAGTTTGGATACGGCATTCTTAATAAGTCATCCGCTCTCCACGCACAAACATAATGCATTGCACAATAAAGCCAAACCATTGCATTGATTCGATTATCAATAGATTTAGCCAACAGCTCTTCGTGTTGTGTAAAGAGAAGTAGGGCGAATTGATACCATTGCTCAAAGGTATAGCCTGACCTTTCATTTAAAGTATTGGTTTCTATTTTGAAACGATCTTTGTATTTGGTTAAATAGCGTTTTTTACAGTATTGAAGGAAAAAGGAGAATTCACGTTTTGCCACTAGTTGAGGTATAGCTTCCATTAACTCAATAAGTTCCTCTGTGTTATAGTTCATAATTTCTTTTTCAAGCTTAGGAATAATGACACTATAGACATTGACTAAGTTTGTATAAACGTATTTAGTTTGATTATCCTTAAAGCGTTGAATAATAAATTTATCGAATGCGTCCAACGTTTTTGGAATCTTGGCAGTAGGTTGAATATGTTTTGTCTCTAACTGGAATCTATCATAGTCAGTAGAGGCATTTTCTAATTGATGGATTTCATTTAAATAATTTTCAATTTTTGGGACATCTTCCTTATAAACAAGCATTGCATTTATGAGTGGATATGTGTTTTTAGGAATATACTTTATCCCAAGTTTCTTCATCAAATTTTTAAGGGATTTGCTGGAAATATTATATTTCTCCATTAATTCCGAATTTGTAATCGTGTTCTCTTGAACATATTTCAGTTCATCTATTTTCTTTTTATCGAAGTACAGTTTATTTTTCACTTTAAACGCATTTGCATATTCGGCAATCCTATCGGTATTCATAATTCCGAACATTTCTTTTACTTCTGTATTTGTGTAATACTGTTCGGGGTCAAAATTTTTTACTTTATCGTAATAAGCCTTATACTTCTCAAAATCTGCCTTGGCAATATAAACATTATTAAGACTTCTATTCGTACACCACTTGACCCCTTGCTCATTACAGACCATCAAAATATGTTGTAATGTGCGTTTGTTATCCCCTAAGTGATAGAGAGCATTTCTCTTCGAATAATCCTTCAAAAAGTGAAAATCATAGTAATCATCAATAACACCAGATTCTATATAATTGACTTCTACTATGAATGGTTTAAGCACTTCTTTTAGAACATCTTTTTCACTTCTAGGCTCTTTATAGTTTTTATTTATGAGTTCAATGAGCTTAGGCTTGTCCTTCTTATACAATCGGAAATCTTTGCCGTTTAAAGGGTTTAAGATTAACCCAAAATGCTTCTCTATATAGTTTTTTATGGTAGTTTGGGTTATGTTGTCGTGGTTTGATTCATTTCTAACAATAGCAACGATTTCTTGATAACTGTAAGTGTCCTGTAATAATGCCTGAATGTTATCGACTTCTTCTTTATCAAAAAACGTTTTTCGTTCAATTCTATACGATTTTAAACGTTGCTCCGATGCAAGCTTATATAAGTGCTTCTCAGTGCAACTTAGCTTTTGACTGGCTTCTTCTATGGTATAAAGGTTTAGTGTATTTAATTCTTCACTCAATCCCCTCACCCCCTAAAACACAATCTTATCAAATACCTTTTCTTGTATCTTTTTGATTTTCTCATCTATCACTGGATGTTGTGCGAAATAGGCAATCGCACTATCTAATGACCCATCCCCTCTCCAATACGCTACCTCAATAGGGCTACGAGTCGTCTCTAACTCTGCAATAAACTGGGTAAAAAAGTGGCGTAAGATATGCGTTCCCACTCTACCAGACATTAAAAGCTTTGCTTCACTTGCGCTTTTAAAATCTCCTCTTTTACATAATTTTTCTAGTACTAGGTCAACAATATTTTTGAAAAATGTTTCATAACTGCTATCCAACATTGCTTCTCCATCACGATTAAGAAAAATTGCACCGTAAGGATTATCAATATGTGCAATTAATTTCATATGTTGGTCATAAACCTCTTGGAATAATTTCAAAAATACAGGATGTATAGGTTGAATTCTTCTTTTCTTGATTCCTCCTACGTCCTTACCATCTGTTCTAAGTTGAACTTTTTCCCTTAAATCGATTGTGAACCACCCTAAATCTTTTCCAAACATACGATAACTTATATTGTTTCGTGATACATTACATACTTCTCCTCTTCTTAACCCACCAAATGCTTGTAGGCATAAAGCCAATTTCAAATGAGGATAATGAATATCACATATGTTCAACATTTCTTGAAAAACATAGGAAGGAATATGTTTCACTCGTTGTGGAGGGGTGTAGTTCGGTGGGATAACAGTAAACAAGGATTCTACACGTTCCACTACCTTTTTTCTTTTCTTCCACTGTCCTCTGTGGTAATAAGTTGAACTATGCTTTGTGAAGAAATCTTTTTCACTTATATATTTCATATCCTCTAATTCATTAAAAAGATACTTATAAAATCGATTGAGGACTTGTTCTGCCTTTTGTACTGTCATTTCAGTTTTCTTTTTCTTTCCTACATACCCTTGTGCATAATCCCTCAAAAAGTGATTTCCATACTCTATCTTTAACTCAGTAATATCTTTCATTTGATACTCATCATATTTATCGAAAAAAATGTAGTTCAGGAATCGAGTAATGATTTTAGCGTGATACTCCAATGTCTCTAACCTTGCTGAATTAAGTTCTTTTATAAAGTAATTGCTGTATCCTGTCACTTTCATTTTCTTGTTAAATTCATTTCTTAGTACAATAAACATAAAGTCACGCACTAAGCCATCCTCTTCTATAATCGTCAGTTTTTGCTTACAGAAACGTAGGTTTCTTGTTCTATGTTTCCAATCGTCATCTTTAACTAATCTTAAATTTGGTTTTTCTGTCGTTTCTGACATCGACTTCTTTGTTGTTCTCACCGTTCTCCCCCTCCAATCGTCTAAAAACTATAAGTATATGTATCTTAGATTGTTAATTAAACGTTTAATTGTTTAAATTTTATTAAATATTAGACGATTGAATTATATGCTAAAAATCCTTATTTGTCAAAGTTTATAGAATTTTTATATCAATCGACATATCGTTCGTTTAATTGTTTAATAACATTTGGTTACTCACCGCTCGTAAAATGCGGTACGTATGGTGCCTTTCTCCTTCAAAATAAAGCACCGTATCTACCATATGTTCTAAAATTCTCGGGCCAGCAATCGACCCTTCTTTCGTCACATGGCCAACAATGAAGATAGCGACGCCTTTCGTTTTTGCAATTCTCATCAACTCTCCTGTGCACTCCCTCACCTGGGAAACACTTCCTGGTGCAGAGGCGATTTCCGCACGATAGATCGTTTGGATAGAGTCAATAACCACAAAATGCGGCTGAATCTCTTCAATGGCTTGATGAATGTACTCTAAATCGGTTTCTGCCAACACGTATAAATCATGCGCGGAAACACCGAGTCGGTCTGCCCGCAATTTCGTTTGTTTTACCGATTCTTCTCCAGAAATATATAATACTTTATGATGTTGAGTAGCCAGCTGTGCGGATACTTGTAAAAGAAGCGTCGATTTCCCTATCCCTGGGTCTCCACCGATTAACACAAGCGACCCTTTGACAATACCTCCACCTAATACGCGATTAAACTCGGAAAGATTTGTCGTAATTCTTGGCTCTTGCGCTGTCGTGATGGTGGTAATGGATACCGGTTTAGAAACAGCGTCAGAAGAATGGACAAACACTCCTCTTGCTGCCGGTTTCCCCCGCTCCATTTCTTCTACCATCGTATTCCACGCTTGGCATCCAGGGCATTTTCCCATCCATTTTGCCGATTCATATCCACATGATTGGCAAACAAATTTCGTTTTTTTCCTCATAACCCGTGTCCCTTTCTCCGAACAAATGCAAAAACAAGGTATGCGCCTAAATAGCCGCCGCATACCTTGTTACCTTATTTTACTGAACGGTTTGTTCTGATAGTACGACGAACTCCCCGTCTTTTACGTCAACAACTACTTTTTGACCTTTGGCAATTGTACCTTTTAGCAACTCTTCTGATAGCCGGTCTTCAATATGTTTTTGCAACGCGCGGCGCAATGGACGTGCTCCATACTCTGGATCGTATCCTTCCGCCGCAATTTTTTCAATCGCCGCTTGCGTCAATTCGAGGTCAATATCCTGTTCTTTTAATCGTTTCACAAGCTGCTCTGCCATTAAATTCACAATTTGTGCTAAATGCGGTTTTTCAAGTGCATGGAAGACAATGATCTCATCAATCCGGTTTAAAAACTCTGGCCGGAACGCTTTTTTCAATTCTTCCATCACTTTTCCTTTCATATCTTTGTATTTTTCCCCTTCATCTTGGACGTTAAAACCGACGTATTTGTTTCGTTTCAACGCATCTGCCCCAACATTCGATGTCATAATGACAATCGTATTACGAAAATCAACCGTTCTTCCTTTTGAATCCGTCAAACGCCCATCCTCTAGTACTTGCAGTAAAATATTGAAGACGTCAGGATGTGCTTTCTCCATCTCATCTAATAACACAACTGAATACGGTTTGCGACGTACTTTCTCCGTTAATTGCCCTCCTTCTTCATATCCGACATACCCAGGAGGAGAACCGACGAGTCGAGACGTAGAGTGTTTCTCCATATACTCTGACATGTCGATCCGAATTAATGCATCTTCATCGCCAAACATCGCTTCTGCTAGCGCCCGTGCCAATTCTGTTTTTCCGACGCCAGTTGGTCCTAGGAAAATAAACGAACCAATCGGACGCTTCGGGTCTTTTAATCCTGCACGAGCTCGACGAACCGCTTTTGCGACTGCTTTTACTGCCTCTTCTTGCCCAATGACACGTGAATGTAATATTTCTTCCAGTTTCAATAATCGTTCCGTTTCCGTTTGCGCCAACTTCGATACAGGAATTCCCGTCCAGCTAGAAACAACCATCGCAATATCTTCTACCGTTACTTCCGAATTTTCTTTTCCTTGTTTTTCCTTCCATGCCCGTTTTGTTTCCTCTAACTGCTCGCGTAACCGCTGTTCTGTATCCCGTAAAGAAGCTGCTTTTTCAAACTCTTGGCTTTGTACGGCTGCGTCTTTCTCTTTGCGAACTTCTTCTAATTTTTGTTCTAATTCTTTTAAGTTTGGCGGTGTCGTAAAAGAACGAAGGCGAACTTTCGAGCACGCTTCATCAATTAAGTCAATCGCTTTATCTGGGAGAAAACGATCGGTAATGTATCGATCGGATAATTTCACTGCCTGAACAATCGCTTCATCGGAAATGGATACGCGATGATGCGCTTCGTATCGATCACGAAGTCCTTTTAAAATTTGAATCGATTCCTCGACCGTTGGTTCATCTACATAAATTGGTTGGAAACGCCGTTCTAATGCGGCGTCTTTTTCAATATATTTTCGGTATTCATCTAGTGTCGTCGCTCCGATACATTGCAGCTCTCCACGAGCAAGTGAAGGTTTTAATATATTAGAAGCGTCAATAGCTCCTTCCGCTCCTCCTGCGCCAATCAGCGTATGAAGCTCATCAATGAATAAAATAATATTGCCTGCTTGACGAATTTCATCCATCACTTTTTTCAATCGATCTTCAAATTCTCCACGGTACTTCGTTCCTGCCACTACCGTCCCCATATCAAGCGTCATTACCCGTTTGTCGCGAAGCGTTTCCGGCACCTCGTTATTAACAATTTGTTGCGCTAGTCCTTCGGCAATCGCCGTTTTTCCGACACCTGGCTCTCCAATTAACACAGGGTTGTTTTTCGTCCGTCGACTCAATACTTCAATGACACGTTGAATTTCTTTACTTCTTCCAATAACTGGGTCTAAACTTCCTTCACGAGCAATCGCCGTTAAATCGCGTGCTAAGCTATCCAATGTCGGGGTGCTAACATGCGAAGCACTCCCTTGGTGACCAGAAATGGATTCGTTACTTCCTAGTAGCTGCAGAACTTGTTGCCGCGCTTTATTCAAGCTTACTCCTAAATTATTGAGCACACGAGCTGCTACGCCTTCGCCTTCACGAATAAGCCCGAGCAAAATATGCTCTGTTCCTACATACGAATGACCAAGCTTTCTTGCTTCATCCATCGAGAGTTCAATCACTTTTTTCGCCCGTGGTGTATAGTGAATCGTTTGCGAAGATTCATGCCCACGCCCAATAAGCGCTTCCACTTCTTTCTGGATTTTATCTGGTCCTAGTCCTAGGGCAATTAACGCTTTCGCCGCAATCCCTTCACCTTCACGAATAAGTCCAAGCAAAATATGTTCTGTTCCGATATTATTATGGCCAAGGCGCACCGCTTCTTCTTGTGCCAGCGCCAACACTTTTTGTGCCCGCTCCGTAAATCTACCAAACATCATACTCCATCACCCTCCATTGCTTTTTTCTCTTCCATTTTCAACCGTTCGCGAATCAGTCTAGCACGAAGAACATCCCGCTCGTTCGGTCGTAACGCTCCGCCAGCATATTGCTGTAAAAAGCCTGGTTGTGTCAAAACCATTAGCTCATTTAAAATGTTTCGGGAAATGTTTTTGATATACCCTAAATCAATTCCTAGACGAACATCTGATAAACATTGAGCAGCTTCTTTTGATTCAATCACACGGCTATTCGCTAATATCCCGTAGGAACGAAAGACTCTGTCTTCTAATTGTATGTTTAAAGTTTTGACTAATGCCTCTCGCGCCATTCTTTCCTGTGCAATTAATTGTTGCACAACACTTTTTAAATCTTCCACAATGTCTTCTTCTGATTTACCTAACGTAATTTGATTAGAAATCTGGAATATGTTTCCTAGAGCCTCACTTCCTTCTCCATACGTTCCCCTAACAACAAGGCCGAGCTGGTTAATCGCGGGGATAATGCGGTTCATTTGCTGCGTTAAAATAAGCGCTGGAAGATGCATCATAACAGATGCCCTTAGCCCAGTTCCAACGTTGGTCGGGCAGCTCGTTAAATAGCCTCTTTTTTCATCAAACGCATAGTTTACGTGCCACTCAATCCAGTCGTCTAGCTCATTTGCTAGTTCGAGCGCTTCGGTTAATTGGAACCCTGGAAACAAACATTGAATACGAATATGGTCTTCTTCATTCACCATAATGCTTACTTCCTCATTCTCTGAAAGCAAACATGCGCCAAACGGGCAATCTTCCGCTAAATGTGGGCTGATTAAATGTTTTTCAACCAATACTCTTTTTTCGATCGGCTGAAGTTCGTTCATTTTCAATAATTCAAACCGACCGAGTGAGCGGTAAGATTGTTTCGAAAAGTATTGCTCAAAGATGCGAACAATTTGCTGTGCTTCTTCGTTGCTAAAAACAGTCGGAAATTCATAGTCAACGATATTTCGTGCCAAACGAATACGGCTGCTGAGCACAATATCCGCGTCCGGACCTTCTTGACTCATCCACGAACTTACTGCCCGATTCAAAAATTTCTCCAACGACACACTCACTCCCCCTCTCCATGTTCGCTTAACTGCGCCTCAAGTGAGCGAATTTGGTCACGGACTTCAGCTGCTTTTTCAAACTCTTCCCTTGCAATTAGCTCCTGAAGTTTTTGCTTTAGCTGCTCGATTTGCTTGCGAACATGAATGGTACCGCCAATTCGTTTCGGAATTTTTCCAGCATGAATAGTATTTCCGCTATGCAATCGTTTCAATATCGGCTGCAACTGTTTAGCAAAAGCATCGTAGCAGTGTGAGCAACCAAACCGACCGATTTTCGTGAACTGATGATATGTCATGTTACAACGTTCGCACTGCAAAAGCTCCATTTGAAAGGTATTTGGTGTTGTTTCTTTGATAGGAGATTCGAAATTCAATAATCCAGATAATAAATTATGAATGGAAAATCCTGAATTTTCCGGGAACATAAAAATATTTCCGTGTTCTTGCGCACAATGTTCACAAAGATGAATTTCTGTTTTTTCCCCGTTAATGATTTTTGTGAAATGCATCGTAGCCGGCCGTTGCTTACATTCTTGACATATCAAATGATTCACCTCTTTCTTTTATTTATATTTTAACGAGAGCAACATCGCTTTTAACATTCGTGCTCTTAGTTCATCACGATGCGGTAAATCAATATATAAAACAGAACGATCGATCACGCTTAACATAATATTTGCTTCACGTTGCGAAATGACTTTTTCTTCTACTAAACGGTGGATAATGCCTTCTGCACTAGATTGACTAATACGATGATCGATAAGTGATAATAATTGGTCGATGAGCTGCCCTTCATTTTTTGTTTTTACTTTCATAATTCGAATATATCCTCCACCGCCGCGTTTGCTTTCTACGATATATCCTCGCTCTAACGTAAAACGAGTGTTAATTACATAATTGATTTGCGACGGAACGCATTGGAACTTATCCGCAATTTCACTCCGTTTAATTTCTACAATTTCTTGGTCACTCATATTCAATACTTGTTTTAAGTACTGTTCAATAATATCCGAAATATTTCGCACCCTACCCCTCCTTACCGTGTAGGTGGTTGACTTTGACTATATTTGACCTTAATTCTACTATATAGCAAGTGAAAAAAAAATGCAACAAACTACCTGTATTATTGCCTTTTTTCTAAGAATGAAACATAAACGTACTTAATTATTAATTTGTTCGATAACAACGAGGAAAAACCCTTTTATGAAAGACAAAAAATTCAACTTTAGATGTACATAGGGAAGAACAATGTGCCCTAAAACGAGGAATAAGAAAAGCGCAAAGCGCCCGCCTATCGGCGAAGATTGCACAAGCTCTAGCGAGGAGGCTCAGCCCAAGCTTGGCTTGGGCTTGCGTGGGATATTTCAAGGAAACGAACTCAATGTGTCGCCGCCGAAAGAAGGGACGGAGCGCATCACACCGATGGCGCTTGGAGCTAGACATCTCTCTACCGTGGTAGCTCTCTTATCTTTCCAAAAAACATCCATGAGCAAGTTTTGCTCACCACCCACGCATGAAAATAACCGCTCATGGATCCGTTATTTTCACAGAAAAAAGACGGTTCCATTCACACGAAACCGCCTAACTGGTAAAAACATTTACTTCAACCTATACACCCTCGCCTCATATGGACGCAGCGTGATTGTGCGCATATCGTCCTCACCGCTCACGTCATAGTTGCTAAGGAGTAAAGAATGTGTTTGATACGTGATATTCGCTGGCAATTCGAATAAAGGCGTATCGTTTGTAAAATTACATATGACAAGGAGCTTCTCTTCCCCTAACGTGCGAGTAAACGCATAAATTTGTTCGTCCTCTGCTAAAATTAAATCATATGCGCCGTACACAATGATATCGTGTTGTTTGCGCAATTGAATGAGTTTTTGATAGTAATAAAAAATAGAATTCGGATCCTTTAATGCCGCTTCGACGTTAATGTCTGTATAATTCGGATTGACGTCAATCCATGGGGTGCCCGTTGTAAATCCCGCATTCGGTTCGCTTGACCATTGTACCGGTGTGCGAGCATTGTCTCGGCTTCGTTCATAAATCGCGGCCATCATTTCTTCATGCGTCACATTCCCGCCATCGACTAGCTCTTTGTAAGCATTTAACGTTTCAATGTCCCGATAATCGTCCAATTTCGGGAATTTGACGTTCGTCATGCCAATTTCTTCTCCTTGGTAAATATATGGAGTGCCTTGATGCATATGTAAGCATGTCGCCAACATTTTCGCAGACTGCACGCGATACTTGCCATCATCGCCAAAGCGGGAAACCGCGCGCGGCTGGTCATGGTTGCTCCAATACAGGCTGTTCCAACCATCCTTCGCTAGTCCGTACTGCCAATGGGCAAAGATTTTTTTTAACTCTGTCAGTTTCCATTCTCCCGGAGACCATTTTCCATACAATCCGTCTCCTAAACTCACATGTTCAAAATGAAACACCATTTGTAATTCATTCCGAGATTCCCCTGTGTACAGCTTCGCTTCTTCCACGTTCACACCTGGCATTTCTCCAACGGTAATGATATCGTACTTGGATAGGACTTCGCGGTTCATCTCTTGCAAATAATCATGCACTTTTGGCCCGTTGAAATAATACGGACTACCGTCACCATATTGATGGCCAGGCTTCACTTCGCCATCTGGGAGCCCCTCGACTTTTGAAATCATATTGATGACATCCATGCGGAATCCATCGACCCCTTTATCGAGCCACCAACGCATCATATCGTAAATTTCTTTCCGCACGTTCGCGTTTTCCCAATTCAAATCCGGCTGTTTTTTGCTAAATAAGTGGAGATAATATTCTCCAGTCGTTTCATCGTATTCCCAAGCTGAACCGCCAAACGCCGCTCCCCAGTTGTTCGGTGGCTCTCCATTTGGTTTTCCTGGCCGCCAAATATAATAATCGCGAAACGGATTGTTCTCCTTTGATTTTCTTGATTCGATAAACCAAATATGCTCATCAGACGTATGATTGACAACTAAGTCCATCATAATCTTTATCCCGCGCTTATGCGCTTCTTCTAACAATTCATCAAAATCACGAAGCGTGCCAAACTCTTTCATAATATTTTGGTAATCGCTAATGTCATACCCGTTATCATCATTCGGCGATTGGTACACCGGTGACAACCAGATGACATCGATTCCTAACGTTTGTAAATAGTCTAATTTCGAAATGATGCCTTGCAAATCCCCGATGCCGTCACCGTTGCTATCCATAAAACTGCGCGGATAAATTTGATACACAACGGCTTCTTTCCACCATTGTCTCTTCATCATTTTCCCCTCACATGATAAAATCTTTCCTATCCCCAAATATCTTTCAATTTCCACGCATCGACGGAAAGGACAGTCACGTCCCCACCTTCTGTGAACAATTCGATTCCTTGGCTCGTTTCCGATGGGTAAACTCTTCCAGTCATGGCAAGACGCCCGTCGTTGACAAATAGTTCAACCGAAGAACGGTCAATGAAGAAATGAAACGTGACGACGTCTTCTTTCTTATCCAATGCAGCTCGACGAATGCCGCCCTCTCCTTTTCCGGAACGGTTTCGGTCAAACGTCACGATGGAGTCTCCTGTATCATAGCGGAAGATCGTTTCTTCGCTTCCATCACCCGAGCAACGCACTTTCACTCCAAATGCGTTCCCTTGAAAATCGGCTAATGAAAAACGAACGAGCAACTCGAGTCGATCGCCCTTAACTGGAAGTGTGTACGTTCCGTCATTTACTGAGATCGATTCCAGCTTCGTATGCTCTTCGCGCAATAACTGCAATTCCGGCACCGGCTTCATCAACAGTTTCTCATCATCCGTCAAGTCCAAAAGACGCGGAATCGT
>NZ_JAILZV010000048.1 GCF_023512315.1 Anoxybacillus sp. | reverse complement strand
TGAGCGAAGATGTGCGGACGGAAATGTTAAAGCAAATTCCGCTTGCTCGTTTTGGCGAGCCGGAAGATATTGCAAAAGTCGTTTCCTTTTTAGTTTCTGACGCTGCGAACTACATTACCGGACAAACGATTCACGTCGACGGCGGAATGGTCATGTAAATTCACGCTAGTATTTTGGCAAGAAATTGTCTATAATCATGAGAGGAGGTGAATGCAATTATGGCAGACGTATTAGAGCGTGTAACGAAAATTATCGTTGACCGTCTAGGCGTAGAAGAATCGCAAGTAACGCTAGAAGCTTCTTTTAAAGAAGATTTAGGTGCGGATTCTTTAGACGTAGTAGAACTTGTGATGGAATTAGAAGATGAGTTTGACATGGAAATTTCCGACGAGGAAGCAGAAAAAATCGTCACAGTTGGAGACGCTGTGAACTACATAAAAAGCCGCATGTAAATAATGAAGAAAAGTCCCGTTGCCTAAACGGGGCTTTCTATGCTTTTTTATTAGGGCTCTTGTCGAGCAGATGATGGAAGTCCGGAGGTTCATATATGTCGAAGCAGAAAGAAAAAGAGCAGCGTGCAAACGAAAAAAGGAGAACGAAATTCCGACAGTTGCAAGAAGCAATCGGCATTTTTTTTCAAAACGAAAAATTGTTAATTCAAGCGTTTACCCATTCATCGTATGTGAATGAGCATCGCAAACGACCGCAAGAAGATAATGAGCGCCTTGAGTTTTTAGGAGACGCTGTGCTAGAGTTAACCGTTTCCCAATATTTGTTTCAACAGTTTCCACATATGAGCGAAGGGGAATTGACGAAGCTGCGGGCGGCGATTGTATGCGAGCCGTCGCTTGTGAAATTTGCGAACGACCTTTCGTTTGGTCAGCTTGTGTTGCTTGGAAAAGGGGAAGAGATGACGGGCGGGCGCATGCGGCCATCGCTATTGGCGGATGTATTTGAAGCGTTTGTAGGGGCGCTTTATTTAGATCAAGGAATGGATGCGGTCATTCGATTTTTGGGACAAACGATTTTTCCAAAAATTCGCGAAGGTGCTTTTTCTCATGTGATGGATTATAAAAGCCAATTACAAGAGCTTGTACAACGCGATGGCAGCGGTGTCATCGAGTATACGATTTTGCAAGAAAAAGGACCTGCACATAATAAAGAGTTCGTTTCCCGCGTGTCGTTAAACGGCAAAGAGTTTGGTGTGGGCGTCGGGAGATCGAAAAAAGAAGCGGAGCAAAAAGCAGCGCAAATGGCGTTAGAAAAGTTAAAAGCGTTGGCAACCGACTAAAAGCAAGGGCTGGCTGAGCAAACGATAGTCAGCCCTTTTGTCGGCTCTATGTTTGCACGAGCAATTATGGTACAATAGGAAAGATTTTAGATGAAAGATAGCGAGGCGGGGTACGTATGTTCCTCAAACGATTAGATATTATCGGCTTTAAATCTTTTGCGGATCGCGTGTCGATCGAATTCGTTCCAGGGGTGACGGCTGTCGTTGGTCCAAATGGCAGCGGCAAAAGCAACATTACTGATGCGATTCGCTGGGTACTTGGCGAGCAGTCAGCAAAATCGCTTCGCGGTGCGAAAATGGAAGACATCATTTTTGCGGGAAGCGATTCGCGGAAGCCGCTGAACGTTGCCGAAGTGACGTTGACGCTCGATAACGAAGACCAATTTTTGCCGCTTGACTACCAAGAAGTAAGTGTCACACGGCGCGTATATCGCTCAGGCGAAAGCGAATTTTTTATTAACCAACAACCGTGCCGGTTAAAAGATATTGTTGACTTATTTATGGATTCGGGGCTAGGGAAAGAAGCGTTTTCGATTATCGGCCAAGGGCGGATCGAAGAAATTTTAAGCAGCAAACCGGAAGAGCGGCGCACGATTTTTGAAGAGGCGGCTGGGGTATTAAAATATAAGATTCGTAAGAAAAAAGCGGAACATAAACTTTTAGAAACACAAGATAACTTGCAGCGCGTCAACGATATTTTACATGAGTTAGAGCATCAGCTCGAACCGCTTAAAATCCAAGCATCGATTGCCAAAGACTATTTAGAAAAGCGCGGCGAACTGGAAAAATTAGAAGTGGCGCTTATTGCGCACGAAATTGAAGAACTTCATCGGCAATGGAGCGCGCTAAATGAACAAGTGGCGATTCATCAGCAAGAAGAAATGGCGCTTGCGGCAACGATGCAAAAAGAAGAAGCAGCCGTAGAACAACTTCGCGACCAGTTGACGGCGCTCGATGAATCGATTGACGGCTTGCAGCAAGTATTGCTTTCGGTCAGCGAAGAACTCGAAAAGCTAGAAGGTCGGAAAGAAGTATTAAAGGAACGGAAAAAAAATGCAGCGCAATATAAAAACCAGCTAGAAGAGGCGATCGTTTCTTTGACAGAGAAACAAGCGCGGCTAATTGAGGCGCTTGCAGCAGAAGAAGAAACGCTTCTGCATGTAAAGCAAGCAATTGCGGCGCTGCAAGCAGAACTAAAAGAAAAACAGCAAGCGTTTTCTCTCTATAATGTCAATGTCGAAGAACGAATGGAGCAATTAAAAAGCGATTATATCGAACTCGTTCACGAGCAAGCATCGTTAAAAAACGAGCGTTCGCATCTACAAACGCAGCTTGAAAAACTAATAACAAAACAAGCATCGCTTGCCAAAGAAAATGAAAAACATTTGCGCGAACGCGAATCCGTGCACGCACAACAAGCAGAACTGAAGGCGCAATACGAAAAAACGGAGCGCATGATGGTAGCGTGTGAACGCGATTTGCAAGAAAAACTTGAACAATTGTCCGATCTAAAGCAAGAAATCGAGCAAAAAGAAGCGATGCTTTATCAAGCATACCAATATTTGCAACAAACGAAATCGCGAAAAGAAATGCTAGAAGAAATGCAGCATGATTACGCTGGATTTTTCCAAGGCGTCAAAGAAATTTTAAAAGCGCGCCATCAGCTTTCCGGCATTCATGGGGCGGTAGTGGAACTCATTTCGGTTCCAACGGAATACGAAACGGCGCTTGAAATCGCGCTCGGCGGTGCGATGCAGCATATTGTTGTCGCCAATGAAGAGGCGGCGCGGGCGGCGATTCAGTATTTAAAAACGAACGCATACGGCAGGGCGACGTTTTTGCCGCTGAACGTCATTCAAGGAAAGCATATTCCAAAAGAACAATTAGCGCTTGTGGAACACCATCCGGCGTTTGTTGGTGTGGCGAGTGAGCTTATTTCCTACGATTCCATGTATCGGACAGTTATGGCGCATTTGCTCGGTCATGTCATTGTGACAACAGATTTAAAAGGGGCAAACGAATTAGCTCGTCTCCTTCATTACCGCTACCGTTTAGTGACGCTTGACGGGGATGTCGTTAGCCCTGGCGGCGCGATGACGGGCGGCGTAGCGAAAAAGACGAATTCGCTTTTAGGTCGGACGCGCGAGCTTGAAGCGATTACGAGTAAACTGCAAGAAATGGAAACAAAAACAATCCAGCTTGAGCAACACGTGCAAACAAAAAAGAAAGAAGCAAACGAACACGAAGCGGAAATCGCAGAGCTTCGCAAGCAAATCGAGCAATGGCGCGTGGCGCTGCAAGAAATAAAAAGCGCGTGGCGCGAGATGGAATGGCAAGAAAAGCATGTCAACGAACGGCTTTCGTTATATGACCACGAAAAAGCGCACGACGAGCAAGAAAAAAAGCAGCTTGAAGCAAAAATAGCTGCCGCCGATGAAAAGCTGCGGCAAATGGAACAAGCGCTCGCCGAAATTGATGAGCAAATGCAGCAGCTCGCGATGCAAAAGCAAGATGAACAACAGTCAAAAGAAGCGTTGCAGCAAGCGATGACGGAACAAAAAATCGCCCTTGCGGAAAAGCAACAGCTGTTTAAACATTTGCAAGAAAAAATCGAACAAATGAAGTTTGAACAAAACGACACAGAAATAAAGCGGAAAGCAGCAGAAGAAGAGTTAGCGCTGCTCTGTGCAGAAATGGAGTCAAACGATTCGGGCGAAGAGCAGCTAGAACGGTTGCGGCAACAAAAGCTGCGCGATAAAAACGAAACGGTCGAACTTATTGCTAGCCGCCGCGAGCAGCGTTTGCAGTATCAACAAACGCTTGAAAATCTTGAACGCGAAGTAAAAGAGAAAAAACGAAACTATAAACAGCTCACCGATATAATCAAAGACGAAGAAGTGAAATTGAATCGCTTAGACGTGGAGCTGGAGAATTTGCTAGCACGCTTGCGGGAAGAGTATACGTTAACGTTTGAAGCAGCGAAAGCAAACTATCCGCTCGAAATGGAGGCGGCGGAAGCGCGGAAAAAAGTGAAGCTTATCAAGCGAGCGATCGAGGAGCTCGGAACGGTAAATTTAGGTGCGATTGACGAATATGAGCGGGTATCAGAACGATACGAGTTTTTAACGACGCAAAAAAGCGATTTACAACAGGCGAAAGAAACGTTGTATCAAGTGATTGACGAGATGGACGAAGAGATGAAAAAACGCTTTTTCTCGACATTTGAGCAAATTCGTTCACAGTTTGGCGACGTTTTCGCACAGCTATTTGGCGGCGGGCGCGCCGATTTGCAGCTGACCGACCCAGCCGATTTGTTAAATACAGGCGTGGAAATTGTCGCCCAACCGCCGGGAAAAAAGCTGCAACATTTAAGTTTATTATCCGGCGGCGAACGGGCGCTGACGGCGATTGCGCTATTGTTTTCGATTTTAAAAGTGCGGCCGGTGCCGTTTTGCGTGCTCGATGAAGTGGAAGCGGCGCTTGATGAAGCGAACGTGCATCGCTACGCCAACTATTTAAAACAGTTTAGCAGTCAAACGCAATTTATTGTCATCACCCACCGGAAAGGGACGATGGAAGAAGCGGACGTGCTTTATGGAGTGACGATGCAAGAGTCTGGCGTATCGAAATTAGTGTCCGTTCGTTTAGAAGATTCCAAGCAGCTAGTGAAATCGTAGCGAAAGGTGGCAAGAGCGATGAATTTTTTTAAAAAACTGAAAGAGAAAATTACGCAACAAACAGATGCCGTAACGGAAAAGTTTAAACAAGGGCTTTCGAAAACGCGCGATTCGTTTGCCGGACGGGTGAACGATTTAATCGCCCGCTATCGGAAAGTCGATGAAGAGTTTTTTGAAGAGTTGGAGGAAATTTTAATCGCTGCCGACGTCGGTGTGACGACGGTGATGGAGTTAATTGACGAATTAAAGATGGAAGTGAAGCGCCGCAACATTCAAGAGACGAAAGAAATGCAGGCGGTCATTTCCGAGAAGCTTGTCGACATTTATAAAGGCGGCGATGACCAACCAGCGACATTAAATATGCAAGAACACGGCTTAACGGTCATTTTATTTGTCGGCGTCAACGGAGTCGGGAAAACGACGACGATTGGAAAATTAGCGCATAAGTTAAAATCGGAAGGGAAAGCGGTGCTTTTAGCGGCTGGCGATACGTTCCGCGCTGGAGCGATTGAGCAGCTCGAAGTATGGGGCGAGCGTGTCGGGGTGGACGTCATTAAGCAGTCGGCTGGTTCTGATCCAGCGGCCGTTATGTATGACGCGATTCAAGCAGCGAAAGCGCGCAACGTCGATGTCTTGCTTTGCGATACCGCTGGGCGTTTGCAAAATAAAGTAAACTTAATGAAAGAGCTAGAAAAAGTGAAGCGCGTCATCGAGCGTGAGATTCCAGGGGCACCGCATGAAGTGCTGCTCGTACTCGATGCAACGACTGGACAAAACGCAATGAACCAAGCGAAAATTTTTAAAGAAGCGACGAACGTGACCGGCATCGTGCTCACGAAACTGGACGGCACTGCCAAAGGCGGCATCGTCTTAGCGATTCGCAATGAACTGAACATTCCAGTCAAATTCGTCGGCCTCGGCGAAAAAATGGACGACTTGCAAGCCTTCGACCCAGAACAATACGTCTACGGATTGTTTGCGGATTTGCTCGAGGAGTAAAGAGAAAACGAGGGATAAAAAGCTGAGGATGCCCCCGCATGAGAGGGCATCTTTTCTGTTTTAAAGAAGCGAAGGGAAATGGCTTTTCACCACCCTACTTTTCGCGAGTGTGCTGAAAAAACGAAAAGAGACCTGTAAAGAGGAAAATAGCGCCGATCAGCTTATAAGAGTCGATATATCCCTTGAGAATGTACAAATATTCGTCCGTACCGACAATGCCGCCCATTGAACGGGTCCATGAGTTTGCGGCGTTGCTGGCTAACCGAGGGCTGTTTAATAATAAAATCAGTCCAATAACAGCAACGCCAAGCGAAATAAGCTTCATTTTATTTGCGCTCTTTTTTGTCTGTCCCCTTATCTTATTTTTAAAGAATTACATTAACTGCACCGAATCAATGATAAAAACAGAAGTAAGGTAACTATTCAGCTTATTGCTAGATCAATTCTGGAATAATCAAAACCAAAAGGGTATTTTCAATGATGGAATCGCTCTTTTTAAGTTAAGGAGTTGACAATGCTGTGCACGAGGCAAAAATATGAGCATCTTTGGGACTGCGAAACATGCCTGAAATTTGTTGTCTCGTTTTAGTTTAGGGGGTTAGCCGTTTGTCGCAAAATCGAAGGGTTCACATATGATGCGCCAACAACCTTCTGCAAGACGACCGTGGAGAAGGACGGCTGCTTTTAAACGACCACCCCTATCGATTCACCGAGAAGGAAGTTACATGCATTCGCCTTTTATACGATTAGGACGATGAAGAAAATAAGAAGGATTAAGTCCCGACCCTTGACACTTTGCGGAAAAGACGGTACACTAAATGGTTGTAAAGGTATTTTACTTAACAAATGGGGAGGGAGTTCGGTGCTTGAGAAAACAACGCGAATGAACTATTTGTACGATTTTTATCAGTCGTTGTTAACCCCGAAGCAACGAAGCTATATGTCGCTTTATTATTTAGACGATTACTCCCTCGGCGAAATTGCAGAAGAGTACGAAGTCAGCCGGCAAGCCGTTTACGATAACATTAAACGAACGGAAGCGATGCTTGAGGAATACGAAGAAAAACTCGCATTGTTCCAAAAGTTTCAAGCACGGCAACAGCTAATCAAGCGGTTGAAGGAAATAGCGAAACAATATGCCGACGACAAACTTTGGGAAACGATTGAAGCATTGGAGAAACTAGAGTAGGAGGCGGTAACGTATGGCATTTGAAGGATTAGCCGACCGTCTGCAAAGCGTGATGAACAAAATCCGCGGCAAAGGAAAAGTGACGGAAGCCGATGTGAAAGAGATGATGCGCGAAGTCCGGCTTGCGCTTTTAGAAGCGGACGTAAACTTTAAAGTCGTTAAAGACTTTATCAAGCGCGTCAGCGAGCGTGCGGTTGGCCAAGAAGTGCTCAAAAGCTTAACGCCAGGCCAACAAGTCATTAAAGTCGTCAAAGAAGAACTGACGGCGCTTATGGGCGGAGAACAAAGCAAAATCGCTGTCGCCACCCGTCCGCCAACCGTCATTATGATGGTCGGTTTGCAAGGGGCCGGAAAAACGACGACGACGGGAAAATTAGCGAACTTATTGCGAAAAAAATATAACCGGAAGCCGCTGTTAGTCGCTGCTGACATTTACCGTCCGGCTGCCATTAAGCAGCTCGAAACGCTCGGCAAACAACTTAACATCCCCGTCTTTTCGCTTGGTGACAAAGTCAGCCCAGTTGAAATCGCCAAACAAGCGATTGCGAAAGCGAAAGAAGACCATCACGACTATGTCATCATCGACACCGCTGGGCGGCTTCATATTGATGAAGCGCTAATGGACGAATTAAAGCAAATAAAAGAACTGACGAAACCGGATGAAATTTTTCTCGTCGTCGACGCGATGACCGGACAAGATGCTGTCAATGTCGCGCAAAGCTTTAACGAGCAGCTCGGCTTAACCGGTGTCATTTTAACGAAACTGGACGGCGATACGCGCGGTGGGGCAGCGCTATCGATTAAAGCGGTCACCAACACCCCAATTAAATTCGTCGGGATGGGCGAGAAAATGGATGCCCTTGAGCCGTTTCATCCGGAGCGGATGGCTTCCCGTATTTTAGGCATGGGCGATGTGCTTACGCTCATCGAAAAAGCACAAGCGGCGGTCGATGAAGAGAAAGCGAAAGAGCTTGAACAAAAAATGCGCACGATGTCGTTTACGTTCGATGACTTCCTCGAACAGCTCGGACAAGTGCGCAAAATGGGGCCGCTCGATGAAATTTTAAAAATGCTTCCTGGCGCGAATAAAATGAAAGGCTTAAACAACATCCAAATCGATGAAAAACAAATTGCGCACGTCGAAGCCATTATTCGCTCGATGACAAAAGAAGAAAAGACCAACCCAGAAATTATTAACGCTAGCCGCAAAAAGCGCATCGCTAAAGGAAGCGGCACATCGGTTCAAGAAGTGAACCGATTATTAAAGCAATTTGAAGAAATGAAAAAAATGATGAAAATGATGACGACAATGACAAAAGGAAAGAAAAAAGGGTTTAAATTCCCGTTTATGTAGGGAATAATGTGTTAAGAAAAAACACTTTACAAACTACACGATTATTGCTAATATACTATCTTGTGTGAACTATTTACGGAGGTGCTAGAAAAAATGGCAGTAAAAATTCGTTTAAAGCGCATGGGTGCGAAAAAATCACCTTTCTATCGTATTGTTGTAGCGGACTCTCGTTCTCCACGTGATGGCCGCTTTATCGAAACAATCGGTACGTACAACCCGGTAGCAGAGCCAGCAGAAGTGAAAATTAACGAAGAATTAGCATTAAAATGGCTACAAAACGGGGCAAAACCGTCGGATACGGTTCGCAACTTGCTTTCGAAACAAGGAATTTTAGAAAAATTCCACAACTTAAAATACGGCAAATAATGTGATGTAAATGAAGCCGCTAATTGAAACGATTGTACGGGCGCTTGTCGATTATCCAGACGAGGTTGTTGTTACGGAAACTGCGGACGAACAGACGATTACCTATACGTTATCCGTTCATGAAGAAGACATCGGAAAGGTAATCGGAAAGCAAGGGCGCACGATTCACGCGATTCGAACGGTTGTATATGCAGCGGCATCTGATCTACCGAAACGCGTCATCGTGCAAATTAACGACAAAGGGTGAGGGAAATCCTCCCCTTTTTTATTACCGTTTGAGGGGTGTCGCTATGAAAATAATCCAGACCGTTGAAGTGAAGCAAATTTTAACCGAAAAAAGCCGCGCAGAACTGCACGAAAAATTTTCCGCCCGCAAGCGAAAGCTGCAGCAAGAATGCGACCAACTTCGTTTTGAACAAAAGCGCCTCGAAAAATCCGCCAAATATTCGCCGGCGATTTTAAAACAATACTTCACGAAAGAAATCGACGATCGGCTCGAAAAAATCAAATTATTAGATTTTCAACTCGAACAATTACACATCCTACCGTTAGGAAGCGAACTAAAAGAACGGGAAGTACAAGCGCTAGTGGACGTCCAAATCGGCGACCGTTGGGACGATATTATAAACACACGCGCCATCATCATTGAAGATGGGATTGTGAAAGAAATTCGCTGAAAAAGAGGTGAGAAGGATGAAATGGTTTCATGTCGGCACAATCGTGAATACGCACGGCATTCGCGGCGAAGTGCGCGTCATTTCTAAAACCGATTTCGCCGATGAACGCTATAAAATCGGCAATACGCTCTATATTTTCATGGACAATGCTCCACAACCAATCGAAGTAAAAGTAAAAAGCCACCGCGTCCATAAATCGTTTGACTTATTATCATTTGAAGGATACGACAACATTAACCTCGTCGAAAAATTGAAGGGCGGCATATTAAAAGTACCAGAAAGCCAGCTCGGAAAACTTGGCGAAGGGGAATTTTATTTCCATGAAATTATCGGTTGTACCGTTGTCACCGAAGATGGTGAAACGGTTGGCGTCGTGAACGAAATTTTAACCCCAGGCGCAAACGACGTTTGGGTAGTGAAGCGAAAAAACGGAAAAGAGGCATTAATTCCGTATATCGCCGACGTCGTCATCGACGTCAATGTAGCCGATAAACAAATTACGATCCGCCCAATGGAAGGACTGCTTGACTGATGAATATCGATATTTTAACGTTATTCCCGAATATGTTCACTGGCGTATTGAACGAATCAATTTTAAAAAAGGCGCAAGAAAAACAGGCCGTTTCGATTAACGTCGTCAATTTTCGCGAGTTTGCCGACAACAAGCACCAAACGGTGGACGACTATCCATACGGCGGTGGAGCAGGCATGGTGTTAAAGCCACAACCAATTTTTGACGCCGTTGCTCATTTAACGAAAGAAAACGATGCGCGCATCATTTTGCTTTGTCCACAAGGGGAGCGCTACACGCAAAAAAAGGCAGAGGAGTTGGCGAAAGAGTCGCACCTTATCCTTATTTGTGGCCATTACGAAGGGTATGATGAGCGCATTCGCGAACATTTAGTAACCGACGAAATTTCGATTGGCGATTATGTGCTCACTGGCGGAGAATTAGGGGCGATGGTCATCGTTGACAGCGTCGTCCGCCTGTTGCCGGGCGTGCTTGGAAACGAAGCATCGCCGGTGCACGATTCGTTTAGCTCTGGATTATTGGAACACCCGCAATACACGCGCCCTGCGGATTTCCGCGGGCTCAAAGTGCCTGATATGCTCTTATCAGGCAATCATCGCTTAATTGACGAATGGCGGCAAAAAGAATCGTTGCGCCGGACGTTTTTGCGCCGACCGGATTTGTTAGCGCAATACGAATTAACGGACAAGCAAAAAAAATGGCTCGAAGAATTTCAAAAAAACGAACGGTAACTATTGCATACGATACCCCTTTATGCTAGTATAATCTTTGTGACTTAGGCTTAAGTCGTTAAAACGATGTTCCGCTGCTAATCGTTACTCATTAGTATGAGCATCTGTTGGAAGGAGTGGAAACGATGCATCATTTAATTCAGGAAATTACAAAAGAGCAATTGCGAACAGATTTACCTGACTTCCGCCCTGGTGACACAGTGCGCGTTCACGTTAAAGTTGTCGAAGGAAACCGTGAACGGATTCAGGTATTCGAAGGCGTTGTGATTAAGCGCCGCGGTGCAGGTGTAAGCGAAACATTTACGGTTCGTAAAGTGTCTTACGGCGTAGGTGTAGAGCGTACATTCCCAGTGCACACGCCAAAAATCGCGAAATTAGAAGTTGTTCGCCGCGGTAAAGTACGTCGTGCAAAACTTTACTACTTGCGTCAACTTCGTGGGAAAGCTGCCCGCATCAAAGAAATTCGCTAAGGAAAGACAAGGAGCTTGGAGTTCAAGCTCCTTTTTTCTAATACAAAGAAACGATGCAAGAGGCGTTTCTTCATTTTGAACGTGTAGGTGGGAGAAGAATGGAAAAGAAAAAGAACGAAACGTGGGAATGGCTGAAAGCGATTGTCATCGCTGTACTTCTTGCTGGAGGAATCCGCTATTTTATTTTTGCGCCGATTATTGTTGACGGTCTGTCGATGATGCCAACGCTTCATGATCATGATCGAATGATTGTCAACAAGCTTTCGTACAAAATCGGTGAACCGCACCGATTTGATATTATTGTCTTTCATGCCGAAGAAGGGAAAGATTATATTAAGCGGGTCATCGGCTTGCCAGGTGATCATATTGAATACAAAGACGATACGCTATATGTAAACGGAAAGCCGTATAAAGAACCGTATTTAGATGAATATAAAAAACAGCTCGTAGACGGACCGCTAACCGAGTCGTTTACGCTTGAAGAAATTACGGGCAGAAAAACTGTTCCGAAAGGCTATTTGTTTGTAATGGGCGATAACCGGCGCTTTAGCAAAGATAGCCGGCATATTGGGTTTATCCCGATGGAAAAAGTGGTAGGGAAAGCGAGCATTGTATACTGGCCGCTTTCGGATGCCCGCATGATGAAATAAGTAGGTGAACGCAATGACCATTCAATGGTTTCCTGGCCATATGGCAAAAGCGAAACGTGAAGTGCAAGAAAAACTAAAGCTAATAGACGTCGTATTCGAACTGTTAGATGCACGTATTCCGCTTTCGTCACGAAATCCGATGATTGACGAATTTTTAACGAACAAGCCGCGCATTATTTTGCTTAATAAAGCGGATATGGCCGACGAAAAAGTAACAAACGAATGGATTTCGTTTTTTGCTGAGCAAGGGTTGCGCGCACTCGCCATTGATTCGCAAGCAGGGACAGGCATGAAGCAAATCGTTGCCGCTGCGAAAGAAATGACGAAAGAAAAGTTTGCGAAAATGGCAGCGAAAGGGATTAAAAATCCACGCCCATTGCGCGCGCTAATCGTCGGTATCCCGAACGTCGGCAAATCGACGCTCATTAACCGCCTTGCCGGTAAACATATTGCCAAAACAGGCGATAAGCCTGGGGTGACAAAAGCGCAGCAATGGATTAAAGTTGGAAAAGAAATGGAGTTATTAGATACACCAGGAATTTTATGGCCAAAGTTTGAAGACGAAGAAGTCGGTTTGAAACTGGCGACAACCGGCGCAATTAAAGATACGATTTTAAATTTGCAAGACGTTGCCGTGTATGCGCTTCGTTTTTTAGCTATGCACTATCCAGACCGCCTAGAAGAGCGGTATTCGCTCACGGACATTCCAGACGACATCGTCGAGTTGTTTGATGCTATCGGCAAACGTCGTGGCTGCCTTGCAAGCGGCGGCGCAGTCGATTATGATAAAGTCGCGGAACTTGTGCTTCGCGATATTCGAACCGAAAAACTTGGCCGCCTTAGCTTTGAGAAACCGTAAAGCCCGAACAAACCGGGCTTTATTTTTTTGCGAATGTGCCGATATAAACAATAGAAAGGAACGATGATGATGAAACGCACGGTAAAAGAAATCGAACAACTATTACGAACATTAGACGAACATCATCCGCTTTTTCAAGAAATCGCTCGCGATGAGCGGAAAAGTGTGCAAAACTTGCTTATGCGCTGGTACAAACAAAAAGAGCGGGCGCAAAAAGAACAGAACCAATGGAAACAAATGTCGCAATACGAGCAGTCGCTATATGCTAAAGGGGTAACTTTCGTTGCCGGTATTGACGAAGCGGGGCGTGGACCGCTTGCTGGTCCGGTTGTTGCGGCGGCAGTCATATTGCCAAAAGATGCGTATTTGCCAGGGTTAAACGACTCCAAAAAACTATCAGAAGCAAAACGGGAGGCGCTGTTTGCCCAAATTCAAGCGACTGCGATTTCGATTGGTATCGGGATTGTGTCGGCGAAAGAAATTGACGAGCGTAACATTTATCAAGCAACGAAACAAGCGATGGTACAAGCGATTGAGCAGCTTACGCCAAAGCCAGAGTATTTGCTTATTGACGCGATGGAGCTTCCACTTGCTGTTCCGCAACAGAGTCTTATTAAAGGCGATGCGAATAGTGTTTCGATTGCCGCAGCTTCCGTCGTGGCGAAAGTAACACGGGATGCCATCATGAAACAGCTTGGCGAACAATATCCGCAATATGGGTTTGAGAAACATATGGGCTATGGGACGGAATACCATTTACAAGCAATTCGCACATACGGGGTTACCGAACATCACCGCCGGTCGTTTGCGCCGGTGAAAGAACTAGTATAAGGCGCCATTCTTCGCAAATCTTTGCGCAAGTTTTGTGATAAGAGAGGAGGTGGGCGCGATGATTCCGCGGATTGACGGCTTCAGCGAGCAACGTTGGCCAACGCTGGCTAGCTCTTTGCAAACCGGGCAAATCGTCTACGGAAAAGTAGAAAAAATCGGCGCGAACGGGATGGCGTTTGTAAGAATTGGCGGAGAGCTGATGGAAGCCGAGATACAGACACCGCTTCAAGCGGGGCAATTTTATTCGTTTCAAGTCACGAAAAAAGAAGACACGATTGTTCTTAAACGGTTAGCTAGCGAACGAAGCGACGCAACGATTGAGCAGACGGCAACACAATTAGTAAATAAGTGGCGTCTTTCGCGGGAAATGGAACCGCTCCTTCGTTTTTTGTTGCAAAAGCAACTGCCTTTTACGAAGGCAGAAGTCGTCCAAGCAGAAAAATGGCTATTAGCCACACGAGAAAAAGACGTTAATTTTCGCGCGCTACAAATGATGTTTGCAAACCGTTTCCCGGTGACAGAAACGGTCTTTTCTGCCTTAAAAGCAGTGCAAAGCCCGGAACCGCTTGCGGCACAGCTGCTTGATTTACAACGCTCCCTTCAAATGATTCCAAAACAATTGCTCCCAGAAGCACAACAATCGCTTCTCCACGAGCTAGAGCGAATGAGTCATTTTTTATTGGACGGCAAAGCCGGAAGCGAACTGCCGCAATTAGTTGCTAAACAGATGAAAGCACTAGTCCAATCGCTCGGGTTGGAGTACGAAGCGAGCGTAGCAAAACACATCCAACCGCCTTTTCATGAGGGAGAACGAACGAATCAAAGGTTGGTGGACGACCAGCAAGGAGAAACGAAAGACGTGTTGCTGCACGCCGTTGCAAAACATATCCGATCGACCGGATTAGAATACGAAGCGAACGATGCAAAGCATATGCAGCTGCCTCAAGCATTAGAAGGCTTAAAACCGCTTTTGTTGCGCGCGAAACAAGAAATAAGCGACGAAACGACAGCAAAACGAATCGACACACTTATCGATCGCCTCACAGGGCAACAGTTACTTTCCTATGAAAACGGTCCAATTCAGCCGCTTTTTATTCAGCTGCCGTTTCTGTTTGGGAAACAGACCGATGTCACCATTCATTATCAAACGAGGAAAAAACAAAATGGCGAGCTTGACCCGCACTATTGCCGTTTATTGTTTTATTTACAGCTTCCTGCGCTAAAAGAAATCGCGGTCGATGTTCGTATTCAACATAGCATCATTCATGTTTCCATCTGGAACGACACGCCACAGCTCGAACATATCGTTGCGCTTACCCAACCGCTGTTGAAAGAGCGGCTTGCGTCGTTCGGCTATACGCTATCGACGGTCAAAGTCAACAAAACGCCAGCAAAAAAAGGGCGGGATGAATTATTTTCACGAATATTGAATAATTATTCGGGGGTAGACTATCGCATATGAACGAAAAAAGAAAACAAGCCGTTGCTTTAGCATACAATTCCCAAGAACATATTGCCCCTGTCGTTGTTGCAAAAGGGAAAGGACGGGTGGCGGAACAAGTCATTGCCGTTGCCAAAGCAAACGGCATCCCGATCCAAGAAGACCCATCGCTCGTTCAATTGTTAAGCGAACTTGAAATTAATGAGGCGATTCCCGAGCAGCTATACAAAGTTGTCGCCGAGCTGTTTGCGTTCATTTACCACCTTGAACGAACGCTCGGCGAGAAAAAGTAGCGGGTTGTTTTCCTTGAAAACAACTCTTTTTTGTTATAAGAATTTTTTTGATTTTATGTCGAAACGGTAGACAATATGGAAACTGACAGTATACAATGAAAGCGCTAGTACTTTTTATACATAGGAGGATGGGATATGAATATTCATGAGTATCAAGGCAAAGAGATCCTCAGAAGCTATGGGGTTGCCGTACCGAACGGCCGCGTGGCGTTTACCGTCGAAGAAGCAGTAGAAGCAGCAAAAGAATTAGGTAGTGCCGTTTGTGTTGTCAAAGCGCAAATTCATGCGGGCGGCCGCGGAAAAGCCGGAGGGGTAAAAGTTGCAAAAAGTTTGGAAGAAGTTCGTACATATGCAAGCGAACTGTTAGGAAAAGTGCTTGTTACGCACCAAACAGGTCCAGAAGGAAAAGAAGTGAAGCGCTTATTGATTGAAGAAGGTTGCGATATTAAAAAAGAATATTACATCGGTTTAGTTGTGGACCGTGCCACTTCTCGCGTCGTTCTAATGGGTTCGGAAGAAGGCGGAACGGAAATTGAAGAAGTGGCAGCGAAAACGCCAGAGAAAATTTTTAAAGAATATATCGACCCAGCGGTAGGATTGCAAGCGTTCCAAGCACGACGCATGGCGTTCAATATTAACATTCCAAAAGAGCTAGTCAACCAAGCGGTTAAATTTATGATGGGTCTATATCAAGTATTTGTCGACAAAGACTGCTCGATTGCTGAAATCAACCCGCTTGTTGTAACAGGCGACGGCAAAGTGATGGCGCTTGATGCGAAATTAAACTTCGATTCGAACGCATTATATCGCCATAAAGACGTGCTCGAATATCGCGATTTAGATGAAGAAGATCCGAAAGAAATCGAAGCATCGAAATACGACTTAAACTACATCGCCTTAGATGGCAACATCGGCTGCATGGTTAACGGCGCAGGTCTGGCGATGGCAACGATGGACATTATTAAATATTATGGCGGCGAACCAGCGAACTTCTTAGACGTCGGTGGCGGCGCGACAGCTGAAAAAGTAACGGAAGCGTTCAAAATCATTTTGTCTGATGAGAACGTGAAAGGTATTTTCGTCAACATTTTCGGCGGCATTATGAAATGTGACGTTATCGCGAGCGGCATCGTCGAAGCAACGAAACAAGTCGGCCTTGAACTTCCGCTTGTCGTCCGTTTAGAAGGGACAAACGTGGAGTTAGGGAAAAAGATTTTAGAAGAGTCTGGCTTAAACATTGTTGCGGCGGAATCGATGGCAGATGGCGCACAAAAAATTGTCGAGCTAGTACGTTAAGAAGGCGAGGGAGAAGAATGAGCGTTTTTATTAATAAAGACACAAAAGTCATTGTGCAAGGAATTACGGGGTCACAAGGGTTGTTCCATACGAAGCAAATGTTAGAATATGGTACAAAAATTGTCGGTGGAGTTACTCCTGGAAAAGGCGGCACAGAAATTGAAGGTGTACCAGTATTTGATACCGTTTCTGAAGCGGTAGAAAAAACGGGCGCGAACGCTTCCGTTATTTACGTTCCACCAGCGTTTGCGGCAGATGCGATTATGGAGGCGGTAGATGCAGGATTAGATCTTGTCGTGTGTATTACCGAAGGCATTCCTGTTCTTGACATGGTGAAAGTGAAACGATACATGGAAGGGAAGAAAACGCGTCTCATCGGCCCGAACTGCCCTGGTGTCATCACTCCAGAAGAATGCAAAATCGGCATTATGCCTGGCTATATTCATACAAAAGGACATGTCGGCATCGTTTCGCGCTCTGGTACGTTAACGTACGAAGCCGTTCATCAATTAACGCAAGCAGGCATCGGTCAATCGACAGCGGTTGGTATCGGCGGAGACCCGGTCAACGGCACGAACTTTATCGATGTATTAAAAGCGTTTAACGAAGACGAAGAAACGTATGCTGTCATTATGATTGGCGAAATTGGCGGTACAGCAGAAGAAGAAGCAGCAGAATGGGTAAAAGCAAACATGAAAAAACCAGTCGTCGGCTTCATTGGTGGACAAACAGCGCCTCCAGGAAAACGGATGGGACATGCTGGTGCGATCATTTCCGGCGGAAAAGGAACGGCTGCGGAAAAAATTAAGAAAATGAACGAATGCGGTATTAAAGTAGCAGAAACCCCTGCTGTTATCGGCGAAACGTTAATTGCTGTGTTAAAAGAGCAAGGTCTTTACGAAAAATGTAAAACCCATTAATCGAATCCGTCCCGCGTGATGCGGGACGATTTTTTCCATTTTATGAAAGAAAGGAAGATTCGATGTATTCATCTGTCCGGGAACGATTAATTCATCTGCATCATTGCCGCGGTGTCGGCTGGAAAACGATTGATCAGTTATTACGTATGGACCCAACACTTTCCTCGCTTTTTTCTCTTCCTGCTTCTACGATGTCGATATTTCCCGAACGAAATTCTTTGTTTTTCCAAGATTTACATTCCCCTGCTATCAAAAGTATGATAAAAACATATAAGGATAACCATATTCATGTCATAACGATTTTTGATGACGACTACCCGAAATGGCTAAAGCATATTTTTCAGCCGCCGTGGGTGTTGTATGCAAAAGGAAAACGAGAATGGCTTTCTAGCGCGAAAATGATTAGCGTCGTTGGTACGAGGCAGCCGACAGCTGAAGGGATTCGTGCGCTAAAGACGCTCCTTCCGCCCCTTATTGAAGCAGGATGGACAATTGTCAGCGGCCTTGCGTTAGGCATTGATATCGCCGCGCATGAACTAACAGTTAGCCAACGCGGAAAAACGATTGCGGTCATCGCAGGGGGAATAGAGCATATTTATCCGAAGCAACATCGCGTGCTGGCAGAACAGCTAATGCACGACCATCTCATTGTTTCAGAATATCCGCCGCAAACGAAGCCGCAAAAATGGCAATTTCCGTTGCGAAACCGCATCATTAGCGGCTTATCGCTCGGGACGGTCGTCGTGCAGGCGAAAGAAAAAAGCGGCTCGCTCATTACTGCCTCCCATGCATTAGAACAAGGAAGGGAAGTATTTGCAGTGCCAGGCTCGATTTTTTTAGAGCAGGCAAACGGAACGAATAAACTCATTCAACAAGGGGCAAAACTTGTTCGAACAGCGCAAGATATTTTGGAAGAATTTGAACATATATTTCCAATAAGATAAAATTTTTCACATCATGTTTGACAAATGCCTATGTAATCATTAATAATAATGAAGATTTTAATTTTACCTCTTAAGGGAGGAACAAGTATGTCAGATTATCTCGTCATCGTCGAGTCACCGGCAAAAGCAAAAACAATTGAGCGGTACTTAGGAAAAAAATATAAAGTAAAAGCATCGATGGGACACATTCGCGATTTGCCAAAGAGCCAAATGGGCGTTGATATAAACAACGATTACGAACCAAAATATATTACAATTCGCGGCAAAGGGCCGGTGATTAAAGAACTGAAAACAGCGGCGAAGAAAGCGAAAAAGGTGTTTTTAGCGGCCGACCCCGATCGCGAAGGGGAGGCAATCGCTTGGCATCTTGCTCATATGTTAGAGCTCGATATTCATTCAGATTGCCGCGTCGTGTTTAACGAAATTACGAAAGATGCCATTCGTGAGTCGTTCCAGCATCCGCGGGCAATTAATATGCATTTAGTCGATGCCCAACAGGCGCGACGTGTACTTGACAGACTGGTAGGTTACAATATTAGTCCACTGCTTTGGAAAAAAGTGAAAAAAGGGTTAAGCGCTGGCCGAGTGCAATCGGTCGCTTTGCGGCTTATTATCGACCG
>NZ_JAILZV010000047.1 GCF_023512315.1 Anoxybacillus sp. | reverse complement strand
TCTTCTATAAAGTTTTTTTCCTCCCATACTATATCATACTTCTTTCGTTCATACTAGCCTTCCCTTTCAAACGTTTCATGAACAAAGAAAGCAAATAAAGGAAAGGAATGTAGCCAATGACAAGATAAAATCCAGTCGTGGAAACAAATTTCCCTAATTGGTCAATTTCTTCCCGCGTATTAAAAAAGAGTGAAGCGATAAAAATAGCGATTAGCACAATAGGCAAGGAAAGGCGCTGTTTTAGCGAAAACATTCGCTTTAATCCGCGCGTTACCGACCAAATCGCTAAACAAATAATCGGAAAGACAACGAGTACATAAATCGAAATAATAATATACTCCATCCGTTCAATAAACGGAATCTCCGGGATTTTCCCAAGCGTTAACGTCGGCCAGATGACATGCTTGACTTGTTCTTCGTTATAAAACACCGTCGAAATAAAAATAATCACTAAATAAATCAACATCGTAAATCCGTTCGCCCACTGCGCCCATCGATGCGACTGTTGCCCATGTTTAATAAACGGATAATACATGAACAACAGCTCAAAACCGAGATATTCGACCGTCACTTCCTTCGCTCCTTTTAATACATCGATGACCGAATGATCGAAAATGGGAAAAAAGTTGCGGTAATGGGCATACTCCAACGGAAAAAAAAGCATCGGAAACAGTGTAAAGAGCGGAATTAGCACTCCCCATACGCAAAGCCCGACAACTGAACGAAATCCCCCCAAAACGGTATAATACGTAAGCAACAATAAAATAAGGCTAAATTGCCACGTTCCCATCAGCGGAAACATCCATACTTGCACGACTTCAATATATAAGCGTAACACAATGAGCGCAAGCAAAAGAAAATAACATACAAGCCCGATATTCAATGCATTCCCTATCCATTTGCCAAAATATTGCACATTTAGCTGAATGACGTCTTTACTCGTTCCTGATCGCTGAAACGTTTGATACATCATCCAAATCAATAGATGCGCCACAATGCCAGCGACAATGACGCTTATCCAGCCGTCATGCCCCACTTTCTCATTCAGCCGCCGCTGGAAACTGAGCACCCCGATGCCAATTTGCGCCCCGTGAATCGTAAAAAAGACAAAAAACGGCGAGATGAAAAACCGCTCTCGGTTCAACGTCATCTTCTCCTCCATTTCGAACTATTCCCCGATGCCTGTTTGTACAATATCTACTTTGACATGCGGACGAATGGTTAGCTTTTTGTATTGTTTATAAAACGATTTTTCGTTCCAATGTCTTGTATAGCTGCGAACAAAATCACCAATGCCGAGTGGATCAATCTCTTTTGTTTGAAACTGACGAATCAGTTTGGAAATATCTTTGTTCAACTGCTTTTCCATCTGGTGGCGAATAAGCGCGAACGATTCTTTATTCGGCAAATCAAGCCAAATCGGGTAATCGCGAATGGATGCATGAATGTGAATGCGAATATCAATCGCTGGCTTTTTCCCTTTTTTTAACGAATATTTTGACGTTGCATACAAATTTTCTAGTAACACCCTTCCTTTTTGCTTTTCCTTCGAAATCGGTAGTTGGTAAACGCCGTTTTTCGTTTCATCAAGCAATATTTTTACTAAAAACGATTGGCGCAAATCAATGCGACCAACGTAATGCCCATCTTTAAATAATGCAAGTCCTTCGAGTTTGACGAAATTCCCCTTTTTTTCGAAATAAGGTAAAAACGGGTCGCGTCCTTTCCCGAAGTAGTTGTATAAAAAAATGTGTAGATTCGTGTTCGGCAAATTCATTTCGCGAATATTTTGTTCTACGAGATTGGAGAGATAAAGCGTGTCACTTAACGTCGTTTTAGCGGTGATGCGCAGCAGTTCTTCCGCATCTCCTTTTGCCACCGCCAACTGTAAGTGGCTGCCGACTTTATTGTTTCGCGCTAGGCTGTGCACAATTTCCGTAATTCCTTTTTTCGCAAACGACTTGCCAAACAAAACAAGCCGCATTTGCCCTTCTTCAATCGGCAGCGCCGACTTCGACGATAGACGCGGGATTAAATCGTACGTCGTCGATGACTCTGTCGTTAAAATATCCGGTTTTGTCATCGGTCCTTGCTTAAACGTCGGATAAATCGCCGTACCAGTGTACGTCCCATTTTTCCAATCATATCCCATCGCGTGAATAATTTGCACTTGGTCGACGATGCGAGAACTTTTGCAGCCGACTAATCCGAATATCAAGAGAAGTAGATAAAAAGCTCGTTTCATACGTTTTCCCTTCTTACTCGTCAATATCTTTTTTCTGCTTTGCTTTGTTTGGGTCATACCGCCAAAACGTCTGCGGACGCAAATAGCTTGGCCGCTTGGCGGTAAACCGGTACGACGAGCGGATAAAACTGTCCGCAAAATCTTTGACACGAAGCGGATACAACGGCACTAAATACGGGTTCCCAAACGACTTCAGCCTGCCTAAATGAATGAGCAATAAACAAATGGCAAACGCAATGCCAACTCCGCCCCAAAACGAAGCAAACAAAATAATCGGAAACCGGATAAACCGAATCGTATTTGACATTTTAAAAATAGGGGTCGTAAACGACGCAAGGGCAGCGAGCGACACAATAATAAGCAAAATGTTGCTCGTTAATGCCGCTTCGACCGATGCTTGTCCAATCACGATCCCTCCGACAATCCCAAGCGTTTGCGCGACTTTTGTCGGCAAGCGTGCCCCCGCCTCGCGCAACAGTTCAATCGTAATCTCTAAAAATAACACTTCCAGTGTCGGGGGGAAAGGCACGTTCGAGCGCGAAAAAATAATCGGTCCAAGTAAATCTTTTGGAATCATCTCGTAATGGTACGTTAAAACAGCGACATAAATGGGCGACGCTAAAATCGAAAACATGACGCCAAACATGCGAATGAGTCGGAAAAACGAACCGAGCACCCATGGCAAATAATAGTCTTCCGGCGATGTAAAAAAATCAAACAACGTCGATGGCCCAGTAATCACATACGGTGAACCGTCTGCTAAAATAGCGACTTGTCCCCCCACTAATGCATAAACGACACGGTCCACTCGCTCGGTCGATACAAACGATGGAAACGGCGACGACGAGTTGTCGGATAATAATTGGTCGAGGAGCGATGTATCAAACACAATATCAAACTCAATGTCTTTTACCCGTTGGATAACGGTCTCTAACGTTTGCTCGTCGATAATTCCGTCAATATAAGCAATCACCACTTTCGTTTTTGACATCGTGCCAATTGTCAATTCACGAAACACTAAATTTGTTGTATTGATTTGCCGGCGCAATAAATGCAAGTTTGTTCCGATATTTTCGACAAAACCTACTTTCGGACCGACGACGCTAAATTCATTTTCCGAATCGTTATTTTGCCGAAGCCCTAAATTTTCACTCGCTACATTAATTAATGCCCAGTTGCGATCGTCGCGTTTTAAGCAAATAAGTGCAAAGCCTTTTAATAGTTTCGTTTCTACTGTTTGAACGTCAGACGTAATTTCGATGCGCTGCACGGGAATGATTCGCTGAAAATCACGCACGGAAAGAGTAGTAAAGTTAGGCACATCCCGCTGCAGATGGCAAAGCACTTGTTGCTGTAATAATTTTGGGTCAATGAGAGAATCAAAATAAAAAATAGAAAAGTCATGCCCACTTATTTGAAATTCCACCGCTGCAAAATCGCTCGACCGCTTCAATTCTTGCAATAGTTGCGCTAACGTTTTGGAGTTGTTCGGCTTTCTTTTAAAGAAAAACGAGAAAATCGACATAGAAAATCCCCTCATATGGTCGTTCTTTTTTCCTTATTGTTCCTTGAGTTGATTGTTTTATACAATGTCTATTTTTCACATTGATAAATCTGAATTTTCAATATATATTGAAAGAAAGGATAGGGGGGATATGTGATGGACCGGTTGCTTAAAAAACGGCGCGCCCAGCAAGCGCTCAAAAAAGTCACCGATGTCGCCGCAAGGCTACAACAAAAGATAGAACAAACAAAACCGCTTGCCGAACAAATCGAATCGGTTCGCGCCTTTTTAGACGAGCAGCTAGAGAGAGATGAATATTTTGTTATTGTCGATGAAACGGGGTACGCTATTGTTCATACAAATCGCCTGCGAGAAGGACGGACGTTTTCCGATGACACCGGACAAAAAGCGGCAAAAACGACCGTTCCTTTATTGCAGGCGTATATGCGAGATACAGGAGAACTGTTAATCGACGCAAGCTGTCCGCTTTATACAGACACGACAGGAAAACGCTTTAATTTGCGCATGGGCCGATTAATGCACCGCCCGTATTTGCAGCTCCACTTTAGCTTGTTAGCGCTTGTCCCTGCTGCCGCTAGTTTTGCAGTAGGTGTACTCTTTTCGCTCCCTTCGTTCGTTACCTTTTTGCTGACCGTGAGCATTGGTTTAGGGATGGGGACTTTCTTTTACAAAACGCTCATTCGCGAAATCCGCCATTGGTACAGCGTTACGCGAACAGTATCATCAGGAAATCTTCATGCAGAAGTGCACACCACGAAAAAGCGAACTGAATTTCACCAAATTGGCTATGAACTTAACAAAATGATTGTTGGCGTGCGCACCATTTTAGAGGAACTGACAAAAGCGACAGCGACTGTACGGCAAGTAAGTGAAAACCAACAAACCGAAACGAAACGACTGTCCGAAGCGTTCGCGGAAATTGCCGCCGCGATGGAGACGTTTCGGGAAGGCGCTAAACAGCAGACCGCTTCCGTTGCCGAAGCAAATGCGTTTGTCGCTGGAATGATGGAGGAAGTACACGACATGCAGTCAGATTTTGAACGCGTCGTCAGCCAAGCGCAAGAAGCGATGAAATCAGCAAATGAAGGGACACGGCTAATCGATCGGACGAAACAACAGATGCAACATATGCAACATGACTTGAATGAAACGGTAACGCTTATTCATACCGTTTCCGAAGAAGCGAACCGAACCGTCGAAATGGTATCAGCCATTACTGCCATCGCCAAACAAACGAACTTACTAGCATTAAACGCATCGATTGAAGCGTCACGTGCAGGCGAAGCGGGAAAAGGGTTTGCCATTGTCGCCCAAGAAGTAAGGGTATTAGCGGAAAATACGAATGCGTTTGCGGCACACATTTTATCGTCGCTGAAAACGATGCGCAATATGTTGCAAAATGTCGTCCATGCCGTCGAACAAAATGGACAAACCGCACACGAAACGATGGTATCGTTATTGCAAACGAATGAAATGATGACTTCCTTCCAACGGATGTCTACAGAAATGAATGAGTTATTGCACCGCAGCCGAACACACGTAATGAAAATTACGAATAACGGAAACGAACTAAAGCAAGCGATTAGCGACGTACATGCGATTGCGAACGATTTTACAAGCATGGTGCACGAAACGACCGCCGGACTAGAGCAACAAACCGCCGCTATCCATGAGTTAGCCAATGAAGCCGCCTTACTTTCGCAATCCATTCAAAAATTGCAACAAATTACAAACCGCTTCCACTAATTAGCGAAGGCATTTGTCAATAGGCGACAAATGCCTTAAGGCATTTTGCGTACGGCTAATAAAAAAAGAAAAAGGATGCTTACATAGCCAAACAACGGATATAAAAACGATAATAACACGCTATACCGAAACGAACCGATAACATATAACAAAGCAAGAATGACAAGGAAAAACAACGAAGATGAAACAAAATGGAATTGTCGGTGCAAACCGAATACGCCACCAACGAGAGAAGTAAAAATTTCTCCATAAATGACAAGTAAATAAAGCCAATACAGCGAAACGAAAAACGTACGGATAATTTCTGCCATTGGAATGTCATAGTGTAGCACGTACGGAAACGATAGCAACACGACATGACTGCTTAATAAAATAAGCGTTAATAGCCCCCCGCCAATCAACGCCCCCCTTTTTACCGTTTGCTCATCTTTCGCTTCCGTTGCAAGTGGAACGAGCACTGGTTGTGCCAATGCTAAATTAAATGCCGCATACGAAAACGGGGAAAACAACGCCCGCCACGAAGGAGACGAAACGGTTGTTGTCATGCACCATTTATCAGCAACCACGAGTTTTCCTAATATCCCGATGCTAAACAATACCATAAGCGGCACGACAAACACGTTTACTGCCAATAACCCCTTTCGGTCGTAAAGCATCGTAATAAACAATAAACAAATGGTCATCACTAGCCCAAGTTGTTTTGACAAACCAAGTTGTTCCGAAAAGAGCGCCCCTGCTCCCGATAACATCACCGCCGTCACTCCAAGCACCATAACCGTCATCACAGCAGTAATGATAACATTCGCAGATTTGCCGAATAAATAATCGTTCAACTGCTTGTAAGAAGAAGCGCGCAGCGCCCTCGCCATCATCATCAGACGCATGCCACCCCACGTAAACAACCCTCCGCTTATAATCACTCCAACCGTTCCAATCGTTCCGTATTGAGTAAAAAACGCAACAATTTCTTTCCCTGTCGCAAATCCGGCACCAACGACTGTTCCAACGTATACCGCCGCAATTTGCCAAGCACCTACCCATGTTTTGCTCACCGTCTCTCCTCCGTCCTTCTTGTTTCCATATATGTATATGAAAACGTGGACAAAGAAAGACGAGCTGAAAAAAAGAAAAGGATGCTGTTCGCATCCTTTACTGGACATTCACTTGTTCGACTTGGTGCTCGTGTAAATCTTTCGTTTCTACATGCACTTTTACAACATACGTTCCTTTTTCTTTAAAAATGGTAGTTGTTTCGTATTCCCCTTTTCCTTTCTCCGTCGCATCAATAAACTCGTGCTTTCCCTTCCCTTTCCAAATTTCAAAATGAACGTCTGCACCGGCAAGCGGTTTGTTATCATGCGTCACATGGGCAACAAGCTTTGCTTGTTTGTTTGCTTCATATAGCTGTTTCATAAGCATAATCATTACGTCATCGGAATGATGGTCGTGCTCAGCCATAGAAGACGATGGATTGCCGACAACGACGTCTGTTTTTGGCATGTTATGCATATTCCGCGCCGTCACGTGGGCAACAATCGAATACGTGCCTGCTTCTGTAAACGTTTTTGTCACCGCATATTTTCCATTCCCTTTATTCTTCGCTGGCAACATTTCGTGCTGTTCGCTGCCTTGTTTCCAAATTTCAAACTTCACTTCGTCTGCATCATCTACTTTTTCGTTTCCATATGTAACTAAACAAGCGATTTCCGTTTCCTTATTTACGTCAAGCGGGGATGTCACTTGTATTTTTACATTTAAAATTGCCGATTGCTCATGTTCGCTATGGCTACATGCTGCAATAAGTATCAGTGCAAAGCTAGCAAGTAAAAAAAACATTTTTCGTTTCACGTTTCTCCAGCCCCTTTTTCCGTTTTTCACGTTTACTATAGCACATCTTTTTTGCCATCCGTCATTATTCACACTTTTTTCAAAAACATTTCATCGTTCCCACAAATTTTTTCAAAAAGGACTTGAAAGTCAAAAAAGGTCAAAGTATAATAAAGTCAGAAAGGTCAAAGATAGTCAAAGTCAAATTGTGAAGGAGGGTATGCCTTATGATGTGTCAAGCATGCCAACAAAACAAAGCAACTGTCTTCGTGAATTTGCAAGTTAATCACGAGAAAAAACAATTACACCTTTGCCATGACTGCTACGAACAACAAAAACAGGAATTAACTATTCCAATGAATTTCGGCTTCGGAAAATTCCCGACATTTCCGTTTGATGACTTATTTTCAAGCGAGTTTGTCTCACCTTCAGAAACGAACACACCAGCGTACAACGCTCAGCCAGCAAAACAAAAACAAAGCGGCGGCGGTTTTTTAGACAAATTCGGCCGCAACTTAACGCAACTTGCAAAAGCAGGGCTTATTGACCCAGTCATCGGACGAGAGAAAGAAATTGAGCGGGTCATCGAAATTTTAAACCGGCGGAATAAAAACAATCCGGTGCTAATCGGTGAGCCAGGGGTTGGGAAAACGGCGATTGTCGAAGGATTAGCATTAAAAATCGCGGAAGGACAAGTGCCAGAAAAACTAGTAAACAAAGAAGTATACTTGCTCGATGTCGCTTCCCTTGTGGCTAATACTGGCATTCGCGGGCAATTTGAAGAGCGGATGAAAGCGTTAATCGCGGAATTGCAACGCCGTAAAAACGTCATTTTATTCATCGACGAAATTCATTTGCTTGTCGGCGCTGGCTCAGCAGAAGGCTCGATGGACGCAGGCAATATTTTAAAACCAGCGCTTGCTCGCGGCGAATTGCAAGTTGTTGGCGCAACGACATTAAAAGAATACCGCCAAATCGAAAAAGACGCTGCACTTGAACGACGCTTCCAACCAGTCATCGTCCATGAACCGACGGTCGAACAAGCGATTGACATTTTAAAAGGCATTCAAGCGAAATACGAACAATTCCATCACGTCAAATATACGGATGAAGCAATTAAAGCATGCGTGATGTTATCGCACCGCTACATTCAAGACCGGTTCTTGCCAGACAAAGCAATTGACTTGTTAGACGAAGCCGGTTCGAAAGCGAACTTGCGCATCGGTCCAACCGATGAAAAACAACTGCATGAACGGCTCGCACAATTGGCAAAAGAAAAAGAACAAGCCGCAAAAGAAGAAAACTACGAACTTGCAGCAAAATTGCGGGCAGAAGAGCTCAAATTAGAAAAGCAGCTGCAAAACGTAAAAGCGCAAGAAACGCCAGTTGTTGATGTTGCAGACATTCAACAATTAATCGAAGAAAAAACAGGCATTCCTATCGGAAAATTGCAAACGGATGAAAAAGAAAAAATGAAACATCTGGGAGAAAACTTAGCGAAAAAAGTCATCGGTCAAGAGGAAGCGGTACGAAAAGTAGCGAAAGCAATCCGCCGCAGCCGTGCCGGCTTAAAAGCGAAAAACCGCCCGATCGGTTCGTTCTTATTTGTCGGCCCGACCGGCGTTGGGAAAACCGAGTTGTCGAAAACGTTAGCAGAAGAGTTATTCGGTTCAAAAGACGCAATGATTCGCCTTGATATGAGCGAATATATGGAAAAACATTCGGTAGCGAAATTAATCGGTTCTCCTCCCGGCTACGTCGGTCACGAAGAAGCAGGACAACTTACGGAAAAAGTACGCCGTAACCCATACAGCATCATTTTGCTTGACGAAATCGAGAAAGCTCATCCAGACGTCCAACATATGTTCTTGCAAATTTTAGAAGATGGCCGACTCACCGATAGCCAAGGTCGGACTGTTAGCTTTAAAGATACCGTCATTATCGCCACAAGCAACGCAGGTACGTCTGATAAAAAAATTACGGTCGGCTTTGAAAAAGATGGAGAAACAGCGCAACCAAACATTCTTGATACGTTGCGTCACTACTTTAAACCTGAATTTTTAAACCGTTTCGATGCCATCATTGAGTTTAAACCGCTCGAAAAAGAGCATATGCTACAAATTGTCGAGCTTATGCTCGCTGAACTAAAAACGACGCTACAAGAACAACAAATCGAACTAGTCGTGGCAGAAGCTGCGAAAGAAAAACTAGCCGAGCTTGGTTATCATCCAACGTTCGGTGCTCGTCCGCTTCGCCGCGTCATTCAGGAGCATGTCGAAGACCAAATTGCCGATGTGTTGCTTGAGGACACCGACGTAAATATGATTCAAGTCGATGTCGAAAACGGGCAAGTCATCGTCAAAGCAAAAAAGAACGCCTAATCCACTAGCGGATTAGGCGTCTTTTTTTCGCAGCCCGTTCATTAAAAACTGAATCGTTCGTTCCATTTCCGCTTCGTCGTCCCACACATAGTCCGGCATGATAATAAAACGAGTGGCAAAAAAGCCAGCGATCGTCGTAACGGTCAAACGGATGACCGTCTCCACAGGGATATCCTCGATTTCTCCTTTCTCTTGAAAATGTCGAACGATGTTTGCAAATTTGTCATAGACGTGCAGCGTAAATACCGTTTTTAGTTGTTTTTGGATTTCATCATGAAACGCAATCTCTTGCCAAAATACACGGATTGCCGGCAAATATTTTTTCACGAACGCGTAGCGATTTTTCCAAAGGGCACGAACGAAGTCTTCATAATGTTCGTATTGATGTTCAAACACTTCTTTCGCAAATTCTTTCGCTAAAAACGGAGCGACTGACTGAAGCAACGTCGGTGTGACGATGGCTAACAATAAATCTTTCTTTGTTTTATAATGCCGAAAAATCGTTCCTTCGGCAACGCCCGCTCGTTTAGCAATTTCGCTTGTGGAGGTGGCAGCATACCCTTTTTCCGCAAACATTTCAATTGCTGCTTCTAAAATTTTCAATTGCTTTTCGCTAAATTTTCCGTCTTCCCCGCTAAATTTCAACAACTCCTCGAGCCATTGTTCTTCATTCATTCGATGCCAACTCCTTGCTGCTAAAGTTTTCGATGTTTTTTCAAAGCGAATATGTTTAGTGTAACAAAAATAACGGCAAAGCTACATAATGCAAGCAAATCGGTGCGGATATCACTAAGCTCCATTCCTTTATACATGACGTTTTTCAAGGCATCGCCACCGTAATACATCGGCATAATTTTAGCAATTGCTTGCAGCCAATCCGCCATTTCATCCACTGGAAGAATGCCAGCGAAGAAAATTTGTGGAATAATGACAACCGGAATAAATTGCATCATTTGAAATTCGGAATGCGCGAACGCTGATAATAAAATACCGAGTGACAGCGCAACGAGCGCTAACAATAAATTAATGACAATGACGTGCCATAAAGAACCGACAAGCGTAATGTCTAACACTTTGACGGCAAAAAAGACGACGATTAACGTCTGGATGACGGCAAACGTTCCATAGCCGAGCAAATAACCGAAAACAATTTCGTGGCGACGAATTGGCGTTGCTAATAGACGTTCAAGCGTACCGATGGTTCGCTCGCGCAGTAGCGCAATGCCAGCGATTAGAAAGACGAAGAAAAAGACGAAATATCCTACTAAAATCGGGCTTAACGTATCAAAAAAGGAAGTGTCTTTATTGCCGTATACGTACGCTGTATGAATCGCCGGCGACTTCGGCTGTTCTATTTTTAGTGGGATAGGTAACTGTTGTTGAATCGCTTGCAACGCTTTTTCCATTGCCGTTTTTTGTTGTTTCGCTGCTTCTTTTGCGATCGTCTGTTGAATTTTCACTTGCAACGCTTTCGCTTTCGATGGATCGGCATTTTCAAACGTTAAGTGAATGTCGTTATCGCTCATTTCCATAAATCCATCTAACCGATCATTAACCATTCGTTTTTTGACATCGCCTACTTTTTCGTACGCGACGACGTCAATATCTTTCTTTTTTAGTTCGTTCACGATAGCAGTATCGACATGCACCACGCCTAGTTTCGGATGTACCTCTGTATTTTCTGTAAACAGAAAATGGAACAATGTTAAAATGAAAAGTGGGGCAACAAACATTAATCCAAGTGTCCGTTTATCGCGCACCATCTGCTGAAAAATTCGTTTCACTACCGCTATCGTTCTCATCCGCGCTTCCCTCCCGCTTTCACGAAGACGTTTTCTAAATCAACCGCCCCATACTGCTGTTTTAATTCTGCTGGCGAGCCGCTCGTAATAATTTTTCCTTCCCTTACCATCGCCAAGCGATCGCATTTTTCTGCTTCGTCCATCACGTGTGTCGTTACGACAATCGTTTTTCCTGCTTGTTTAAGACGTGTCAATTCTCCCCAAATCGATAACCGCAATTCTGGGTCAATGCCGACCGTTGGTTCGTCTAATACGAGAATTTCCGGGTTATGAATAAGTGCGATTGCCAGCGACAACCGCCGCTTCATTCCTCCGGAATACGCCATCACTTTTTTCGATAAATGCGGCGTCAGTTGAACGAGCTCCGCAGCGTACATGATTCGTTCTTTCCGTTCCGTCTTTTTCAATTCGTAAAGCGAGGCAAAAAACTGCAAATTTTCTTCTCCCGTCAATTCTTGGTATAACGCATCGGATTGCGCCATATAACCGATATGGGGTAGCGCAGACATATTCGGCATCGGTTGATTTAATACCGTCACCTCTCCGGAAAAATCGCTATCCATCCCGACAAGAATTTTCACTAACGTCGTTTTTCCTGACCCGGAAGGACCGATTAACCCATATATCTCCCCTCTGTTTACTGTCAAATCAATCGCGGTTAATACTTCTTTTTTGCCAAACGACTTGCTCACGTTCTTTGCTACAATGGTGCTCACGAGAAAGCCCCCTTCCAAAAATGAGTAATTACTTACCTCCATTTTATATTGCTTTTCCCTTGTTTTCAAGTGAGTACTCACTCACATTTTATTCTTTTGCTTTTATTCATTTTTTCACAAAAATGACGATTGACGAACACGGTCGAATCATGTATGATTATCACGTCAATTGAATATGTTCTCGTCAACTAAGATGAGATAGAGGCCGCGGCGAGTAAAAGTAGGTTGAACGAGGGGCAGAGAACCTAATGACGTCAACCGAAAGGATTCGTTGCCGAAGTTTATAGCGTACTCTGGCGCTATAAGCTGGGACTGTTTCCGAACAGGGACAGGACTGTCACCGCTTTTGGCGGTGGAGAGCTATCGATCTTAAGTTTGATGCGGATGTTTATGCACCCGTTGAAAACTTAAGGGTGTATTTTTTTTGTCTATCATCATAAGAAAGGAGTTTCCTACATTGCAACAAAACAAATTAGGTCTTTGGATGTTAACGGCGCTTGTCGTCGGCAATATGGTTGGTTCTGGAATTTTCATGCTTCCTCGCTCATTAGCGGAAGCAGCTAGCCCGCTTGGGGTGATTCTCGCTTGGTTATTAACAGGGGGCGGGGTACTGATGACTGCGCTCGTGTTCGGGAATTTGGCGATTCGCAAACCTGATTTGAATGGCGGTCCGCAAATTTATGCAAAAGAACTGTTTCCGAAAGGATCAAGTATTTCAATTTTATCCGGGTTTATGTCTTCTTGGGGGTATTGGATTGGCAACTTTGCCGGCAACGTAGCAATTATTACAACGTTCGCAAGCTATTTGTCCACATTTTTCCCTATTTTAACGAGTAAACAATCGTTATTTACCATCGGTTCGACCGATATTAAGCTTGGAAACTTGTTAACGTTTCTCGTTTGCACCGTTTTGTTATGGGGAATGCATTTTATTATTTTACGCGGCATTGAAGGAGCAGGGAAATTAAATTTCATCGCAACAGCTGCGAAAGTACTAGGATTTTTCTTATTTATCGTTATTAGCTTATTTGCCTTTGAGCGGAGCAATATCGGCTCCTTTGTCGCTCCTCGTTATGACGAAGCTGGGCACGCCATTAGCTTATTAGGGCAAGTGAATAATGCAGCAGTCGCAACGTTATGGGCGTTTATCGGGGTAGAATCCGCAATTGTTTTTGCTTCGCGCGCACGCAAACAGTCCGATGTCAAGCGAGCAACGATTCTTGGGCTACTCATCGCTCTCGCCATTTATATCGGCATTAGCGTGCTTGTCATGGGGTTATTGCCGCAAAAGCAATTGATTCAATCGGAAAAACCGCTCGTCGATGCCATTCAAACGATTTTAGGTCCAAGCGGCGGCTATATTCTTGCAGGACTTGGACTCATCAGCTTGCTTGGTTCTACGCTTGGCTGGGTATTGTTAAGCGCTGAAGTTCCATATCAAGCGGCAAAACAAGGATTGTTTATGCGGTCGTTTTTAAAAGAAAACAAAAAGGGAATGCCAAGTTTTTCGTTGATTTTATCGAACGGTTTAGCACAAATTTTCATTTTCTCTACTATTTCTAATTCGATGTCGGCAGCGTTTGATTTCGTTATTTACATCGCAACGCTGGCGTATCTTGTTCCGTACTTTATCGCTTCGGTGTTCCAGTTAAAGCTAACGGTAACAGGCGAAACGTATGAACAAACAGGAAAAAGCCGCATCGTGGACGGCATCGTCGCGCTATTGGCAACGATTTATTCCGTTTGGGTCATTATTACCGGCACAGCCGATATAAAAACATTCATGCTTGGCGTTGCTTTATTAGCAAGTGGCATTTTCTTCTATCCACAAGTGAAAAGAGCAGCACAAAAAGCAGAAAAAGACGAAAAACTATCTGCGTAAACTATATAGGTGCACGTTGAAGCTTTAACATTTTTATCATTTACGTCGTTATTTTTCGACTGTCGGGCGACCGAACAACCAGCCGCTCCCCAGACAAATGAATTTGTCTGGGAGCGGTGTTGTTCGGTTCTCCGTCACGCTTTGGCGTGACGAAAGCAAGCCAAAGGCTTGCCTCGACAGTCGAAAAATGAAATTAAACTTCTCAGTTGCATGTATATAGGCGTGTTGATTAACCGTTAAAAACCAGTTAATATCGGTCGATTCCTAGCTTTTCTGTCGTACGATTCTGTATTTTTTAGTAAAATAGTGGATAATCAACATTCGTGTGCGTAAACAATAAAGCGGCTTCATCAGCCGCTTTATTGTTTTGCTCCGTATCCTAGTTTTTTCAACAGCGCAATTGCCTGTTCTTTTTCTTCTGCCGTTAAGCCGGCAAGTGTTTCGTGAATCGTCTGCTCATGTTTCGGAAACACTTCTTCAATAAAGGTGGTGCCTTTGTCGGTAATTGACGCATATGTCACACGGCGGTCTTTTTCGCACGCCTTGCGGACGATGAGTCCTTTTTTCTCCAACTTGTCGATAACGTACGTAATGCTGCCACTAGCAAGTAAAATTTTCTCCCCGATTTGCTGAAGCGGCTGATCCCCTTTATGGTACAACAATTCCAGCACGGCAAACTCCGTCGGGTTTACGCCAAATGAGTGAATGGATTTATTCACTTGATCGTTTACTGCGCGATATGCTCTCGAAAATACAATAAACAATTTTAATGATTGCGCAATCTCTTCTTTTCCCGCCACTTGTCATCCAATCCTTTACCCGTCGAATTCGAAGCCATTGTAGCGAAAAATGCTATCTTTGTCAACGAGGGATTGGAAGAAAGCTACTTTCCTACTTCTTCTTTTTCTTCATATGGATGGGCAACCCAGCCGGAAGGATCAATAAATAAACGAACGGCAACAACTTGGCGATCGTCCATTAACGTAAAGAAATGCGGATTTCCTTCTGGAACGGAAATGACGTCACCAGCCTCGAGTTCCACGTTAAAATAACCTGTTTGTTCATCGCCTTTAATGATAAAAATACCATGACCGGCGACGATGGCACGAACCTCATCTTCTGTGTGCGTATGCACTTGTTCAAACTTTTTCAATAGCTCTTCTAAATTTGGTGTTTGTTCGCAAAGCGCGACAACGTCCCACGCTTGATACCCTCTTCGTTTCGCTAAATCTTCAATTTCTGTTTGAAACGTTGTTAAAATTTCCGTTTTTTCTTCGTCTGTTAATACAAATTTATTTTGCAGATGCGCTGGAAGTTTATTTGCATCCCAATGTTCATACAGCACCCCTTGCTTATTTAAAAACGCCGCGACGTTTTCGTTCCCTTCAATGACTTCCCCGGTGTTTCGCACTTTAATGACTGCCATACATATCCCCCTTATCGTTTGAAAAGTAATAATTTTACATGATAGCTACATAAAAACTCACATGCTTCTAAAAACTTTTTCGCTTCAAACGCATCTTTTCCCCATACGGTAATGCCGTGGTTGCGAATTAATACAGCTCCGGCATCATCATTTACATGTTCGGCGAACATTCGTGCTAACGTCGGAATATGCGCAACATTCGGGATAATCGGAATGCGAAATACTGCATCTTCTTCCCATAGTCCGAACGCTTTAATAATTTCCTGATTCGTAAAGACGACTTCCCCTTTGTCACCATACCATTCAGAAATAACGTTATTGTCAACCGTATGCACATGCAGGACGCAACCGGCATTCGTTTTGTTGTAAATTTCAACGTGCAATAGCGTCTCGGCTGACGGTTTCAAATGCGTCGCTTCCGCTGGTTGCCCGTCTGCCCCGACAAGCAAAAAATCTTCCGCCGTTTCTTTTCGTTTATCTTTCCCGCTAGCGGTCACAAGAAACATAAGCGGCTCATCGCTCACCTTTAGCGACAAGTTGCCGCTCGTTCCCATAAACCAATCGCGCGCCGCTAGTTCTCGTTTCACCTCGGCAAGTTCTTCCCATTTTTTTTGTCTCACACGATCACCTCGCTTTCTTGTAACACTTGAATCACGTCGTAAAACGTCGTAAATGGTGTATGCGGTAAGTGAAGCTCTTGGCATTTTTTAAGCAAAAAGTCGCGGGCGATGACGTGATCGGCTAGTTTCGCTGCCGCTAAATCAGTAATCGAGTCGCCGATGACGATCGTTTTTGCCCCTTTTGGCGCGAGTTTACGAAGAAGCGACGGCTTGCAGCATCCACAGCCGTTTTCGCAATGTTCATCGCACGCGTACGGCCACGTAATTCGAATCGTCTCCCCGCTAAAGTCGGCACTATTACAAAAAATACGTTCTTTTTCAACAAGTCCGTCTAACAGCGGATAAACGAAAAAATCGATGCCGCCGCTGACAATATAAAGGGGAATTTGTTGTTCGTTCGTACACGCGACAAACTCGGAAAACCCATCGCGAATGCGGGCAGTGTCCAGTAAAAATTGCACGATGTCTTCTTTTAACGTCGTCGGTAACAACGAAAACATGCGCCCGACCCCTTGTTGTACAGAACATCTTTGTGCGAGTACATCATCTTTGATCGCTTCCCACTCTGGCGGAGCGAACTGTTTCATAATCGCGATGATGTTATCGTTTAACGTAATCGTTCCATCAAAGTCGCAGAAAATGGCTGGCTTCATCAGACGCTCCCCCATAAGTCAAGCGCTTGTTGTAACGCTTCGTTTTCTCTTGCCGCCTCATGAAGCGAACGACCTGCAAGCACCGCATCAACTGCGGCACGAAACGCTTGCCCACCGCCAACCGCACCTTTCGGATGCCCGTGCACTCCACCGCCTGCGTTAATGACAGAGTCGATGCCAAAGTCGCGCACTAAAAGCGGCACAAGCCCCGGATGAATGCCAGCGGATGGCACAGGGAATGTGCGAACAAACGGTTCTTCTTTCGTTAGTTCATTACAAATCGCAAGCGTCTGTTCTTTTTCAAGCGCGACGCTTCCATACGGTGATGGGAAGAGCGAAAAATCCGCCCCTGCCATGCGCAATAGTTTTCCGAGAAGCAGCGCATAGCTTACGCCATACACGTGCGATGAAGCGATTGCCCCGCTAAACGACGGATGCGCCATGATCGGCAAATGAATGTCATCATCTTCACGAAGCGCTTGCAACACGTCAAGTCCGTATGTAAACACGTTAAACAACAACACGTCCGCCCCTAGCTCCGCCGCACGCTTCGCTTTGTCTTTTAGTTCAAACGTTTTGCCTGTTAAATTGACCGCATATAACGTTCGATGCCCTGTTTGTTCGTACACCTCTTGTAGTGCTTGTTTTCCTGTGACAACGCGTTTTTCAAATGGTGTTAAGTCATTTTCAAACAAAATTTCATCGTCTTTGACTAAATCCACTCCACCTAGCGCTTGCAGTTTTAATTGCTCGGTCACATATGACAAATTGCGCCCAATGACCGCTTTAAAAATGCTCATCACAAGCGGACGGTCAAAGACGCCAAGTTTTTCGCGAATGCCGTCAATGCCAAAGCGTGGACCAGGAAATGCTCGTTTTAATTCATCAGAAAATGTTAAATCTAACAGTTTAATCGTTCCATCTAACGACAATTTCCCAAACGTCGTTGTAAGAATGGCTGGAAAATCGGTGCTAAAGTTCAGGCTCGGATATGAAATGCGCACAAGCGCGCGTTTGAGCCGCTTCCCAAAATATGCATTGACGCGTTCATCTTCCTCAAGCTCTTCTATCGACTCGACGATGCCTTTATGTTTTTTCAGCTGTTCTTGTTCAAGCTGCGGCAAATCGGTCCATGATCCTACGGTAAGCCCAAGCGCAATCCCTTCTGCTTTTTTCGCCAAATCTTTGTCATCATGAATCAAATATGTTGCTGTAATCATAGTACCACTCCTTTACAAATAAAAAACCTCTTCATAAGAAGAGGCTAATTGTTCGTCTCTTCTTATCTCTCAGCCTACTGCTGCGAGAATTAGCACCGTGCTTAACGTTTGTTAAGTCGGTTGCCGGGCTTCATCGGGCTCGTCCCTCCGCCTACTCTTGATAAGAATTCGCAATGTATGGAATTTTTCAAATGGTTCATTTTTCATAAATTTAATTCGAATTATGACAGCAGTCTTTCATTTTGTCAACGATTTTTTAAAAAAGTTGCAATCGTCCGATTCGTTCTGCGGCCTCTTTTAGCCGTTCTTCGCTTGTCAACAGCCCTGTGCGCACATATCCTTCCCCATTCTCTCCAAAGCCGATGCCTGGGGCAACGGCGACATGTGCTTGTTCAAGTAAAAGATTGGCAAACGTTTCGGACGTATATCCTTTTGGCACCGGAAGCCACGCAAAAAACGAGCCTGCTGGCGCTTGGACGTTCCAGCCGATGTCGTTTAACGCGCGAATAAACGTATTCCGTCTTGCTTCATACGTGGCGACAAGCTCCTCGACGCATTGTTGCGACTGTAAAAGCGCGACCGCTGCCGCTTCTTGAATGGCACCGAACATGCTCACATACAAATGATCTTGCAAAACGTTAATCGCTTCAATCATGCTTTCGTTTCCGACCGCAAAGCCGATGCGCCATCCTGCCATATTGTACGTTTTTGAAAACGTATAAATTTCAATGCCAACGTCTTTCGCCCCTTCGACTTGTAAAAAGCTGATTGGCTTTTTCCCGTCAAACCCGATCGCCCCATACGCAAAATCGTGTACGACAGCAATGCCGTATGTTTCAGCAAACGAAACGGTTTTTTTAAAAAACGATTCCGTTGCTGTCGCGCCTGTCGGGTTGTTCGGATAGTTTAAAAACATGAGTTTTGCTTGGCGAACGACGTCTTCGTGTAGTTCCTCATAATCGGGCAAAAAGTCGTTTTCCGCCCGCAGCGGCATCATTTCCATGCGCGCCCGCGCGAGCACAACGCCCGACCAATAGTCCGGATAACCGGGATCGGGAACGAGCACGACATCGCCGGGGTTTAATAAACAAAGCGGCATTTCAACGAGCCCAGCTTTGCCACCAAATAAAATGGCGACTTCTTTTTCGGGATCAACCGTTACCCCATACTCCCGTTTGTAAAACGTTGCTACGGCTTCTTTCAAAAACGAATATCCGCGAAACGGTGAATATTTATGATACGCTGGCTTTGCGACCGCCTGTTGCATTGCGTTTACAATATGAGCAGGGGTCGGCTGATCCGGATTTCCTTGCCCAAGATTAATGA
>NZ_JAILZV010000046.1 GCF_023512315.1 Anoxybacillus sp. | reverse complement strand
TCTTGTTCTAATACTTTTTGTAAATCCACCCCTTGCTTGGCAAAGAGCGAAATGTTAAAAATCGGGAATGTCCCGAATGAAAAACGGTTAATTTTCGTCTGCACGTTATCTGGAAGTTTCGTATCTTTAATGATTGTATCCACTTGCCGTTCCATGTCGTTCATATCGGTATGGAACGGAAACTCAAGGTTAATAATGGAGATGCTCTCATAGGAAGAGCTTTGCATTTTTTTAATGCCGTCAATGGACTTAAATTTGTCTTCCAGCTTGGACGTCACTTGCTCGTTAATGTCTTCAGGAGAAGCACCTGGATAGACGACTTCAATCGACAGCTGCGGAAACTCGATGTTTGGCAATAAATCGACTTTTAAAGAGGAAAACGAATACAGTCCTCCTAAAATGAGCAAGAATGAAATAATAAAGACCGCAACCGCATTTTTTAAGCTAAACCGCGTTAAAAAATTCATCGTTCCCTTCCTTTCTCTTGTCCTATGTAGACTGACCGTTTGTTCTTTAATATATATGACTGAACGGTCGTTATATTATGACTATAAATGATTGTGCGCATTTTTTCAACTATTTTCCTCACCTCCCCACTCTCTATCGTACGGTTCAAAAAACGGTTCCATCATGTACTCTCGAATTATTTTATTTACGACTTGCGACTTATTTCTCTCCAAAATAAAACAGGGCTGTCTTATTCGACAAGCCCTTGTTGCTTATTCTTCGCCCACTCGGTAAATTTTCACGTCTTTTAACAATTCACGAACGACGTAAGAAGCCATAATCAGTCCAGCGACTGACGGCACGAACGCGTTCGACGACGGCGGCATTTTCGCCTTGCGGATTGTCGCTTCGTCGTTGCCAACTTCTTTGCGCACTTCTTCGCGAATAATAACCGGTTTTTCGTCGGAAAACACGACCGGAATTCCTTTTTTAATTCCTTCTTTGCGCAATTTCGTCCGAATCACTTTCGCAATTGGATCGGTATGCGTTTTCGAAATATCAGCGATGCGGAAGCGAGTCGGATCCATTTTGTTCGCCGCGCCCATACTGGAAATGATCGGGATGTTTCGTTTTAAACATTCTTTCATTAAATGGATTTTATACGTAATCGTGTCGGAAGCGTCAATGACAAAATCTAAGCCATAACTAAAAAATTGTTCGTACGTTTCTTCCGTATAGAACATTTTTAGCGCAATTACTTCACATTCAGGGTTAATGTCAGCAATGCGCTCTTTCATTAAATCCACTTTCGGTTTGCCAACCGTTGAAAGAAGGGCATGGATTTGCCGGTTAATGTTTGTAATGTCGACATCGTCTTTATCGACGAGCACAAGCCGACCGACGCCCGAACGCGCGAGCGCCTCCACCGCAAACGAACCGACGCCGCCAATCCCTAATACAGCGACGGTTGCTTTTTTTAACTTCTCTAATCCTTCTTTTCCAATCGCCAATTCATTGCGTGAAAACTGATGCAGCATAATACCCTCCACCACATTTATTTGTACCGCTATTATCCTACACAATTAAAGAAAGTATTTCAATCAGGTTTTTTCTTAACAAAACAAAAACCCTTATGTAAAGCATGTGCTTCACATAAGGGATTCATTCGGAGGTTGAAGTCCCAATCGTGCCGTCGATGCCTTCGTTTTGAACCCGCTCCCAGCAGGTGGGTGCCCTGTTTCAACCATTGCACGTCCTCGAACAGAGGCATGTACGCCGCTTGAAAACTCCGGACTCCCGTATAACTTATTGTTCGGTCAAAACAATAAGGTTATACGACGAACACATCAGGACTGTTCTTTAATGTATCATAGCACACTTTGCATGTCTTTTCAATGAACAGATTTGTTACTTTTTCGTGACACACGTTACACACGGCTAACATTTTCTGTTTTGACCGCTAAATGCAATTCTTCGAGCTGGCTTTCGCTCACTTCGCTCGGTGCATCGGTCAACAAGCAGCTTGCGCTTGCCGTTTTCGGGAAAGCGATCGTATCGCGCAAGTTCGTGCGCCCTGCCAAAAGCATGACAAGACGATCTAGCCCGAGCGCAATCCCCCCGTGCGGCGGAGTGCCGTATTCAAACGCCTCTAGTAAAAAGCCGAACTGCGCACGCGCTTCTTCTTCCGTAAATCCGAGCACTTGGAACATTTTTTCTTGCACGTCGCGCTCAAAAATCCGGAGCGAGCCTCCGCCTAGCTCATAGCCGTTTAACACAAGGTCGTACGCTTGGGCGCGAACCGAAGCTGGGTCGGTCGAAAGCTTTTCTAAGTCTTCGCGCACCGGCATCGTAAACGGATGGTGCGCCGCATAATAGCGTCCTTCTTCTTCATCGTATTCTAACAGCGGCCAGTCCGTAACCCATAAGAAATGGAATGTTGCTTCATCGATGAGTTTTAATTCTTTGCCAAGCTTCAGCCGCAACGCTCCGAGCGCATCGGCAACGACCGTCTTTTTATCCGCCACAAATAAAAGCAAGTCCCCTATTTCCGCAGCGAGCGCTTGCATAAAGTTTTCTTGTTCTGCTTCGGTGAAAAATTTCGCAATTGGCCCTTTTAACCCGTCTTCTTCGACTTTTAGCCATGCCAGTCCTTTCGCACCGTAACGGGCAACAAATTCGGTCAAGCCGTCAATATCTTTACGGGAATATTTGTCTGCCGCCCCTTTTACGTTAATTGCTTTTACTTGACCGCCCGTTTCTACCGCGCTCGCAAACACTTTAAAGCCGCTCGTTTTTACATGCTCAGACACATCGACTAATTCCATGCCAAACCGCGTGTCCGGCTTGTCCGAGCCGTACCGAGCAATCGCTTCGTCGTACGACAGGCGCGGGAATGGAAGCGAAACATCGATTCCTTTCGCCACCTTCATGACGCGCGCCATCATTCGCTCGACCATCGCGATAATTTCTTCTTGGCTCATAAACGATGTTTCAATATCGACTTGGGTAAATTCCGGCTGGCGGTCTGCCCGCAAATCTTCGTCGCGGAAACAGCGGGCAATTTGATAATAACGCTCAAAACCGCCGACCATTAATAGCTGCTTAAAAATTTGCGGCGATTGCGGCAACGCATAAAACTCGCCAGGATGCACTCGGCTTGGCACTAAATAGTCGCGCGCTCCTTCTGGCGTGCTTTTCGTCAAAATTGGTGTTTCTACTTCTAAAAACCCTTCTTCGTCTAAAAAGTCGCGAATCGCCTTCGTTACTTGATGGCGCATTTTAAACGTCTGGAACATCACCGGGCGGCGCAAATCTAAGTAGCGATATTTTAAACGCACATCTTCGGCAACGTCTGTGTCGTCGGCAATCGTAAACGGTGGCGTTTTCGCTTCGTTTAAAATCGTTACGCGCTCAACATGCACTTCAATAGTGCCTGTTGCTAAATTCGGGTTTACTTGTCCTGCTTCACGGCGCACAACCGTTCCTTCGACGTCTAGCACGTATTCGCTGCGAATCGTTTCCGCAATACGTAACGCTTCTTCCGATACATCCGGGCTAAAAACAATTTGTACAATGCCCGTGCGATCGCGCAAGTCAATGAAAATCAATCCACCAAGGTCGCGACGTCGTTGTACCCATCCTTTTAACGTCACTTTTTCGCCAACTGCTCGTTCGCTAACTTCCCCACAATAATACGTCCTTCCAAACATCGAAACCCCTCCTATACTAACGCTTGTTTAACATACTCCACAAATGAAGCAAGCGGCACTTCTGTTTGTTCACCCGTTTTCATATTTTTTACATTAATCACTTGTTTTTCGAGCTCGTCATCCCCAAGAATCGCGACATATTGCGCGTTTAGGCGGTCAGCGGCTTTTAGCTGCGCTTTTACTTTCCGATCTTGGTAGTCTTTTTCTGCGGCGATGCCCGCTTGACGCAATGCATGGACAAGCACAACTGCTTCCTCTTTCGCTTTCTCGCCTAACGCAACGACGTAACAATCAAGATCGGTTTCAATTGGCAAGGAAATTCCTTCTGCTTGCAATGCCGCAAGCAACCGTTCAATGCTAAGCGCAAAGCCAATGCCTGGCGTTTCTGGCCCACCAATTTCTTGCACAAGCCCGTTATAGCGGCCGCCACCACATAACGTTGTAATCGCTCCGAATCCTTCCGCCTCGCTCATAATTTCAAACGCTGTATGGTTATAGTAGTCCAACCCGCGAACAAGGCGAGGATCTACCTCAAACGGAATCCCTAATTTGGTTAAATACGTTTGCACTTTTGCAAAATAGGTGCGCGACGATTCGTTTAAGTAATCTAAAATGGATGGAGCGGTTGCCATCAATTCGTGATCGCGGTCTTTTTTGCAGTCTAAAATGCGCATCGGATTTTTTTCTAAACGCGTTTGGCAGTCTGCACAAAATTCGCCGATTCTTTCTTTGAAGTGGGCAATGAGCGCTTGGCGGTGCGCTTTTCGGCTCTCGATATCCCCGAGGCTATTAATCACAAGCTTTAGCTTCGTTAAGCCGAGCGACTGGTAAATATCCATCGCCAATGCAATCACTTCGGCATCTATTGCTGGGTCGTTGCTTCCAAGCGCTTCGACACCAAACTGGACAAATTGCCGAAACCGTCCAGCTTGCGGCCGTTCGTACCGAAACATCGGTCCGATGTAATAAAGCTTCACGGGTTGGTTTGGCTGCCCATGCATTTTATGTTCCACGAACGACCGAACAACGGCTGCCGTTCCTTCTGGGCGAAGCGTAATGCTTCGGCCGCCACGGTCTTCAAACGTATACATTTCTTTTTGGACGATATCCGTCGTATCGCCAACGCCGCGCAAAAACAGTTCTGTATGTTCAAACATCGGCGTGCGAATTTCTTGATAGTTATAGCGCCGGCATAAGTCGCGCGCTAGTTGTTCGATATATTGCCATTTCTCCACTTCCCCTGGCAAAATATCTTGCGTCCCTCGCGGAATTTGAAACGACATCTTCCATCCTCCTGCTTCTATGTAAAATAAAAAAGCGTCTTGCCAATAAAAAAACTCCCTTCCCTATGCAAAAACATAGGGACGAGAGTTTATCCCGTGGTGCCACCCTAATTGAAGCTAAAGCTTCCACTTTGTCCCGATAACGCCCGGTGCGCGTTCTCTTCTACTAGCCACTGCGTTCAAAGAGAAACCTACGGAGTGTTCGTTCGTTAAGTCATCATGGAGAAATGCTTGCAGCCTACGGCATTTCCTCTCTGGCCATGTGTACTCTTAACTACTTTTCTCCATCATCGGCTTTTCCCAATTTTATTTTTTATGTTACGAATGAATCTGCTGTTTGTCAAGCGAGAAAACGCATTTATGAGCGAAACAGTTGCTTTTTTAACTTCTGGACGTCGCGAAGCGTCAAGCCAAACTCCGCTGCTAGCTCATAAGGCGTAGCGTCCGATTCTTTGCGAATAAATTCATGAAAATCGACATGAAACAGTTCGCCCCCTTTTTGATGAACGAACTCTCCCTTCTCACTATTTCTCACGGTCGTCATCCTTTCGTTTCGGCATTCATTTTTTAATCTTTCCTGTTTTATAAAAAAATAAAAGGATTTTTTCATTTTTTATCGAATTATTATGATTCCGACGGCTAACGAAAGGAGGAGCTAGCTTGAAACGAACAACTATCGCTTATTTGCTTTTTGCCTTATTGTTCATCCCTCTTTCTACTTTGGCAGAAGCAAAAATGGTCGTCACGACTGCAGACCGGCTAAACGTCCGAGAAGGGCCTGGAACAACATATCGAGTCAAAGCAAAGCTTCGGCAAGGAGAAACGTACCCTGTGCTTCAAGAAACGAACGGATGGGTACACTTGCGACTGACCGCTAAAGAAACGGGCTGGGTTACTCGACAATACGTCGCCGAAACAGCGATGCAAATGAAAGCGGCTGTCAACCAGCTCCGCGTCCGCACTTCTCCGAGCCCACAAGCAAAAATCATCGGCTATTTACAGCGCGGACAAACCGTTCAAGTCATCGATCGAAACGGACAATGGGTAAAAATGAAACAAAATACGCTAACCGGTTGGGTCGCTTCTGACTACCTCGTTCCGGTGTCTTCTAATCCAGCGAATCCAGCACCACCTGCCATACAGACGAAAACGGGAACGGTCGCTGTCGACATCCTGAACGTACGGGCAGAACCGTCTTTGCAAGCAAACGTCATTCAAAAGCTAACGTTCGGGCAAGAAGTTAGCATCGTTGGCGAAACGACCGATTGGTATCAAATAAACGTGAACGGCACTGTGACCGGGTGGGTATACCGTACATACATTATGACCGCTTCTTATTCTATTAAAGTGTTAGAAGACGGGACGAACGTTCGTACTGCGCCATCGCTGACGGCGAGCGTACGAAAAGTAGCAAAAAAAGGGGAGCAGTTTCACGTCCTTGCGAAAGAAGGAACGTGGTATAAAGTAGAACTTCCAGAGGGCACGAGCGGCTATATCGCCGAATGGGTCGTTTCAATTGTCCGCAGTAGCAATAACAATGGAACGATTGAAAAGAAAATCATCGTCATCGACCCTGGCCATGGGGGCAAAGATAGCGGCACCATCGGAAGCGATGGCGCAATGGAAAAGACATTGACGCTCAACACTGCACTTCGTTTAAAGCAGGAGCTAGAAAAAACAGGAGCCATTGTTTATCTTACGCGAACCGATGACACATACCTTACGCTGCAAGAACGCGTCCGCATCGCCCATCAATCTCATGCCGATGCGTTTATTAGCATTCATTACGACAGCTCGCCAACGTTAGCAAGCGGAATGACTGTGTATTATTACGACCAACAAAGCGACTACCCGCTCGCACTATCGCTTGACCCGTTCTTTTCCAATGGGCTGTCTATTCCGTATCGCGGCGTTCGATTCGGCGATTTCCACGTCATTCGCGAAACAACGGTTCCGTCAGTCTTATTAGAACTCGGGTACGTCAACAACCCAACGGAATTAGCGATCATTCGTTCCGACGCTTACCAGCAGCAAGTAGTAGCCGACATCATCAACGGACTACAGCGCTACTTTAACCAATAGAAGCAGCAAATTCGACTAGCCGTGCATAACTATGTCACGTGGAGGCAAGCTATATGCTTGCCTCCGACGGTCGAAAAAAAAACGAGCAACCATCCGTTACTCGCTTTTTTCTTTACTTTCAACGATAAGGGTGACCGGTCCGTCATTTGTGAGCGTCACTTCCATCATCGCACCAAATTGGCCCGTTTCGACCGTAATTCCTTTTTTTCTTAATTCTTCATTGAACGTTTCATAAATCGAAAGCGCATGCTCTGGTCGTGCGGCTTCCATAAAATTCGGACGCCGTCCTTTTCGACAATCGCCGTATAGCGTAAACTGCGACACCGACAACACCGCACCGCCAACATCGAGAAGCGATACGTTCATTTTCCCAGCTTCGTCTTCAAAAATGCGCAAATTCGCAATTTTATCGGCAACAAACGCCGCATCTTCGTTTGTATCATGATGGGTAACCCCGACAAGAAGCACCAGCCCAAAATCAATACAGCCGACCGTTTCCCCGTTGACGGTCACTTTCGCCTGTTTTGCACGTTGTACGACTACTCGCATAACAATCCCTTTCTAGTTATTCATTATTCGTTGAACAGAATAAATGTCTGGAATTTGTTTAATTCGTTCGACGACTTTTTGTAAATGGCTAATGTTACGAATCGCAATCGTCATATGAATGGTCGCGATTTTATTTCGATGATCCGATCTCCCGGAAACTGCAGAAATATCTGTTTTCGTTTCATTCACCGCTTGGAGCACTTCGTTTAATAAGCCGCGCCGATCAAAGCCGGAAATTTCAATTTCGACATTGTATTCGCGACTCGTTTTCGCATCGCTTTCCCACTCGACCGAAATGAGCCGGTCTTCCGCTTCTTCTGTTTGCACGTTCGGACAATCGGCGCGATGCACCGAAACACCCCGCCCTCGCGTAATAAAGCCGATAATTTCATCGCCAGGAACTGGGTTACAGCAACGCGACAAACGAATTAATAAATTATCGATTCCTTGCACCCGAATGCCGCAATCGCGTTTTTTCCCAATCGGCGTTTTTATTTCTTGCACCGCTTCGGCTAATTTTTTTTGCTGTTCTTCTAAATCGCGCTGCTTCCGCCATTTATCCGTTAACCGATGGGCAATTTGCGCCGCCGTAATCCCGTGGTAGCCGACCGCTGCGTACATATCTTCTTCATTGGAAAAGTTAAATTTCTCCGCCACTCGTTTGACATTTTCGGTTGTTAAAATGTCTTTGACGTCGAAACCAAGGTTGCGAATTTCTTTTTCTACCATTTCTTTTCCTTTTTCGATATTTTCTTCGCGGCGTTGCTTTTTGAAAAATTGGCGAATTTTATTTTTCGCATGTGACGTTTGCGCTAGTTTCAACCAATCTTGGCTCGGTCCGTACGAATGTTTCGACGTTAAAATTTCAACAATATCCCCCGTTTTTAACTTGTAATCGAGCGGCACCATTTTGCCATTCACTTTAGCGCCGATCGTTTTGTTGCCGATTTCCGAGTGAATCCGGTAGGCGAAATCAATTGGCACTGACCTAGCCGGCAGTTCAATGACGTCCCCTTTTGGCGTAAAGACAAACACCATATCAGAGAACAAGTCCATTTTGAGCGTTTCCATAAACTCTTCTGCATTGCTTGCATCGTTTTGCCATTCTAAAATTTCCCGAAACCAAGAAAGTTTTTCTTCAAACGAATTCGGTTTTACCGTCTTTCCTTCTTTATACGCCCAATGGGCAGCAATCCCGAATTCGGCAATTTGATGCATTTCAAACGTGCGAATTTGTACTTCCAGCGGCTCTCCTTTTGGTCCAACCACCGTCGTATGCAACGATTGATACATGTTTGGCTTTGGCATCGCAATATAGTCTTTAAACCGGCCAGGCATTGGCTTCCAACACGTATGAATGATGCCTAGCACCGCATAGCAGTCTTTGATGCTATGGACGATGATGCGCACGGCCAACAAATCATAAATTTCGTTAAACTGTTTATTTTGCAGCACCATTTTCCGATAAATGCTGTAAATATGTTTCGGTCGCCCAGAAATTTCCCCTTTAATGGATACCTCGTTTAACCGCTCGCGCATTTCTTGAATGACTTCTTCTAAATATTGCTCGCGTTCCGCGCGTTTTTTCTTCATCAAGTTGACAATCCGATAATATTGCTGCGGGTTTAAGTAACGAAGTGCCGTATCTTCTAGCTCCCATTTAATTTTTGAAATTCCGAGCCGATGTGCAAGCGGAGCAAAAATTTCCAGCGTTTCATTGGCAATGCGCCGTTGCTTTTCCACCGGCAAATGCTTTAACGTCCGCATGTTATGGAGCCGATCCGCTAATTTGATTAAAATGACGCGAATGTCTTGTGCCATCGCTAAAAACATTTTCCGATGGTTTTCCGCTTGTTGCTCTTCGTGGGATTTATATTTAATTTTTCCAAGCTTCGTGACGCCGTCAACAAGCATCGCTACTTCCTCGCCGAACGCCTTTTCTAAATCTTCTTTTGTCGCTACCGTATCTTCTACGACATCATGCAAAAATCCAGCGGCGATCGTCACCGCGTCCATTTTCAAATCAACTAAAATGCCGGCGACTTGAATCGGATGGATAATATATGGTTCGCCTGATTTTCGATATTGCTCACGGTGAGCATGTTTCGCAAATTCGTACGCGTTTTTTATCAATTCAACGTCTTTTTCGGACAAATAACGACTCGCTTGTTCGATGATTTGTTCCGCCGTTAACACTTGTTCGTTGGCCATGAGATCACCTTTAACTAAAATTTGATACTATTATCGTGGAAATTTTTCGACATGTAAAGTTGGAGTTAATAAGAAAGAGCACCCTACGGAGTGCTCTTTGCAAACATCTCTTCCTTCTATTTTAGCGAATTCATGCGAAGATGTCGATGTTTAAAATTGCATCAATGTTAAAATATCGTATCCTTCTAGCTTTTTCCGACCTTCTAAATATGTCAACTCAATGAGAAACGCAATGCCTGCCACTACACCGCCAAGCTGTTCGACAAGCTTAATCGTTGCTTCAATCGTTCCGCCTGTCGCCAATAAGTCGTCTGTAATTAAGACGCGCTGGCCTGGTTTAATCGCATCTTTATGCATCGTTAACACGTCTTTGCCGTACTCTAATCCGTATTCAACGCGAACGACTTCACGTGGCAATTTTCCTTCTTTTCGTACCGGAGCAAAACCGACGCCGAGCGCATACGCAACCGGGCAGCCGATAATAAATCCGCGCGCCTCCGGACCAACGACAATATCAATTTCTTTTTCCCGTGCATATTGCACGATTTGGTCTGTCGCGTATTTGTATACTTCCCCTTTATCCATGATCGTCGTAATGTCTTTAAACATAATGCCTGGTTTTGGGAAATCCGGAACGATCGTGACGTATTGTTTTAAATCCATGTTTTTGCCTCCTCGTACAGTTGCGAACCTCTCATTTCCAAAAAGGTGCGCTTTAGTTGTTCATAAGATGAATAGACAAACATTTTTTCGAGCTCTAGTTGAGCTTGTTTTAATCGGTAGGTTGGAGAATCCATTAAATCACGCTTCGCTGGCTGTTCGACGAGTTGAACGACGCCATGTTCAAGTGTGACAAATTGCAACTCTAAAAAGACTTGCACCATAAAACGAACCGTTTCGTTCGTCCATCCGCGCGAACGCGCTAGTTTAGCACCGTATTTTTCCACATCAAATGATCGTTTTTGCCGCAAAAACGAATATAACCATTTAAAATGGTCACGCGTTGGCAGCGTGCTAAAAAAATGATTCTCCCTTTGATAGAATAACGCATAAATGCGCGCAGGTAAACTACCATGTAATAAAACTTTTAAGACGTCCAACGACGGCGGCAAATCAAGGAGGACAAGGTAGCGGCCGTCCGTGCAAATGCGTCCTGCTTCTTCCGCCGACGTGATAATATGCACTTCGTCACGATGTGCTCCAAACTTTAATTCCTCTATCGTTTCGGCGTGAAACGCGATTGGCAAACGTTTATCGAGCAGAAGCGCTGAAAAAGCAGATTGTACTTGCTTCATTCCCCGCCAATCAAATAGCTGCCAATCGCGTACCGCGACGTCGGAAATCATGAGCTGCGGCTTCCGTAAATAGTTCCATTCATTCACAGACAATGTGCCAACGACGGACACTTTTGCGTCAGGAGCAATTTCATCGTGCAAATAGCCATATCCGAAACCAACACTGTCAAGCGTATGTCCTTCATGTTCAAACAACATTTTAATATGAGCCTGGTTCGTCCCGATGCGGCGAATCGTTTGCACTGCCACTTCTTCTAACAACACAAACGGTTTTGGGTTATCGACGCCAAACGGAGCGAGTTGTTCTAGTTGCTCTACCGCTTCTAACGTGACGTCTCGGACAGAACAGACAGCATCAATCGGTGTCATCGGCAAAAAGTCTTCTTCTGTTAACGTTTCCCACGCTTGTTGATTGAGCCGCTCCCTTAACTCGTCCACATGCTCGATCGCAAGCGTCATCCCAGCTGCCATCGGATGACCGCCAAAATGTGGCAAAATATCGCGACTTGCCGATAGATGGTGAAAAAGATCAAAGCCATGAATGCTTCGCCCTGAACCTTTCGCAATTCCTTTTTCTCGGTCAATGCTTAACACAATCGTTGGCCGATAAAACCGCTCCACCAACTTGGAAGCAACGATGCCAACAACCCCTGCGTTCCATCCTTCCTTCGCCACGACAAGCACACGGTGCGCATGAAGCGGAAACTCACGCTCAATCATCGCTACTGCCTCTTCCGTGATATCGTTGACGAGCTGTTGCCGTTCGCGGTTGAGCACTTCCATTTCTGCCGCTAACTGCTGCGCTTCCGCTTCGTCGTCGGTCATTAATAACTTCACTGCTGGCGAAGCATCACCTAACCGCCCAACCGCGTTAATGCGCGGCGCAAGGACAAAGCCGACCGTTTCTTCGTTCGCTTGTGTAAGATTCGCACCGCATTGTTTCAGCAATGTCCGAATGCCGATGCGCGTCGTGTTGCGCAATTGTTGTAAGCCGCGGACGACGAGCGAACGATTTTCGCCTGTTAATGACACAAGGTCGGCAATCGTTCCGATTGCCACGACGTCTAATAAATGTTCTGGCACGTTTCCAAGCAACGCATGGGCTAGTTTAAACGCGACCCCAACCCCGGCTAGTTCACGAAACGGATACCTTCCGATTTTCGGATGAATGATGGCGAACGCCTCCGGCAACACTGGTCCTGGTTCGTGATGGTCGGTAATGATGACATCCATTCCAAGTTCATTCGCCAGCGCTATCTCTTTCACCGCAGCAATTCCTGTGTCAACCGTAATGATAAGCGAAACGCCTTGCGCTTTTGCTCGGCGAAACGCACTCTCGTTCGGTCCGTATCCTTCGGTAAAGCGGTTAGGAATATAAAAGTCCACATTCGCTCCTAATTCGTTCAGCGCGCTCATCATGACGGTCGTGCTGCTAACGCCGTCGGCATCGTAATCACCAAAGACGAGAATGCGTTCTCTCGCTTGAATCGCTCGATGAATTCGTTCGACCGCTTGCTCCATGTCGTCAAATAAAAACGGGTCATGAAGCGGTTGCTTTTCCGGCAGTAAAAACGCCTTTGCTGCTTCCGCTGTTTCGATGCCGCGATTGACAAGCAATGCCGCGACAAGCGGAGCGATATTTAATCGCTCGACAAGCTGATTGACTTTATCTAGACTAGGACGCTTTACATCCCAACGTGTTTTTGCTGTTAACATATGCTCCACCTCAACTCCCCCTATTATACAAAAGGAGGAAAAGACGAGCAACGAGGTTACTCGTTTTTTTTCTGATAGTGCGGATTCACATGCACAAATACGTTCTCGACATTGGCAAACGAAAGAAGCCGCTCTTTTACGCGTTTACCGATTCGATGTCCTTCTTCGACAGTTAGCGTCGGGTCAACGGCGATTTTCACATCAATAATCACGTAATGCCCATGTTCGCGCGCACGCAATTCATGAAGCTTTCGTACTTCAGGAATTTGCAATACCGCGTCGCGAAACGGCTTGATGTCTTCTTCGTGAAATACATGGTCAAGCGTCGTATGAATCGACTCTTTCCCAAGTGTCCACGCCATTTTAATGACAAGAATAGAAACAAATAGCCCTGCAACCGGATCGGCATAGACGAGCCAGTCGATGCCAAAAGCAGAACCGACGATGGCCGCTCCGATGCCGATCAGCGCAGCGATGGAAGAAAAAACGTCGGAACGATGTTCATAAGCATTTACAATAATCGCATCGCTCTTTAGTTTTTTCCCAAGCCGATATTTATAGCGAAACATCGCTTCTTTTACAACAATCGAAGCAACGACGACATAGACAGTGACCATTTCTGGCGGACGAAGTGGCTTAAAAAATGATGTGAGTGATGCTCTACCAATTTCGATGCCAACAATAAATAGCAGCACAGCGACGATAATCGCAGCAATCGACTCTGCCTTGCCGTGCCCGTACGGATGGTCTTCATCCGGCGGGCGTTTCGCCGCGCGCAGTCCGACCAATACTGCCACCGACCCAGCGACATCGGATGCAGAGTGCACCGCATCGGCAAGAAGTGCTTTACTATGTCCGACTACTCCGGCGATCGCTTTGACTACCGCAAGTACGATGTTTCCAATGATGCCAACTGCTGCGGCAAATTCTGCTTGTCGAAAACGCTCTTCTTTTTTCACCGTTCTCTTCCTTTCCCGTTGATTCCATAAAAATAGGATGCCCATTTGTAGGCATCCTATTGCTTATACTTCCGGCTCCGCTTCTTTCAGCGATTGTTTCTTCATTTTTCCTTTTTTCAACTGGTTTCCTTTCCAAACGACCCATAGCTGAGAAGCGATAAATAACGATGAGTAGACGCCGCAAATTAATCCGACGAATAACGCTATGTTAAAGTTACGGATTGCTTCGCTTCCGAACAGTAAAAGCGCTACGACCGTGAAAATAACGGTTAATACGGTGTTAATGGAACGCGTAAACGTTTGTTGCAACGCGCGGTTGACGATATGCTTTAAGTCGTCCACCGTTTTCACTTTCCGACGTTTCATTAAATCACGAATGCGGTCAAACGTAACGATCGTGTCATTAATCGAATAACCGATAATCGTTAACACTGCGGCGATAAACGTTAAATCTACTTCTAGACGGGTTAAGCTAAAAAACGTAATAATAATGAACGCATCGTGTAATAACGCAACGATCGCTGCTAGCGCCATATACATTTCAAACCGAAGCGTGACATAAAGAATGATGCCGATAGACGAAATGATGACCGCGATAAACGCATTTCGCGCCAATTCTTTTCCGACGGTCGGCGATACGGTGCTGACGTTCGGCTCAAACCCGTATTGCTTTTTAAAGTGTGTCTTCAGTTCAGAAATTTCTTTTTTGCTTAAGACGCCAATAAAGCGAGCAACGCCAACTTCACCTTTATTTCCTGAGAGCACGATATCTTTCGGCTGTAAATGAAGCTTTTGAAATTCCGTTTCTAGCTGGTGTACGTTTAGTTTTTGGTCGCTCATCACTTCGACGCGCGTCCCGCTCGCAAAGTCAATCCCAAGATTTAGCTTCATCGTCAACAGGGCAATAATGCCAGCAACCGTCAATGCGCCAGAAAGGATAAAGAATTTTTTACTGTGTTTGACGAAATCAAGGCGGTCAAATTTTGTCGGCACTTCCGTGTCTTCATTCGTTTCGGCAATATTTAAAATTTCCGCTTTCTTCACGCCAAAATAGCTTGGTTTATTGTTTAAGAAACGGCTTTTCACAAGCAGTCCGAGCAATAGGCGCGTGCCGTATACGGCGGTAATAAAGCTTGCCAAAATGCTAATAATAAGCATCGTTGCAAACCCTTTTACCGAGCTTGTCCCGTAAATAAACAAGACGACACCCGCAATAATGGTTGTAATGTTGGCATCGAAAATCGTCGTAAACGCCCCTTTATTTCCGGTGCGATACGCGGACATAACAGATTTCCCGAGCTTCATTTCTTCTTTAATTCGCTCGTACGTAATAATGTTGGCATCGACCGCCATCCCGACCCCTAAAATGAGCGCCGCGATTCCCGGCAGCGTCAATACACCGTTCATCCAATCAAAGACGAGCAAAATTAAATAAATGTAAACGGAAAGCGTAATAACGGCAATAAGCCCTGGCAAGCGGTAGTAGGCAATCATAAATAAGAAAATTAACGCGACGCCGACAATGCCAGCGAAAATCGTTTTTTGCAACGCATTTTCGCCAAACTGTGCCCCAACGGACGTCGAATAAATTTCTTTTAACTCAACCGGAAGAGCCCCCGCATTCAATAAGCTTGCGAGCTGCTTTGCTTCCTCGACAGTAAAGTTGCCGACGATCGATACGTCTGTCTGGTCAAACACTTGGTTGACAGCGGCAGCGGAAATATATTTTGGCTTTGCTTTTCCTGCTTCTTTGGCGTACGAGTCGACCCCGTCTTTAAAGTCAAGCCAAATGACCAATAAGTTATTTGGCTCCCCCATTTTATACACTTTTTCGGTTACTTGCTTAAATTTGTTTGCATCTTTTAGCTTAATGGCAACGCTCGGTTTTCCATGTTCATCGAACGAAAGCTTCGCGCCGCCTTCGACAAGATCGCTTCCATCCATCAATACGTTATCATGCACGTCACGAAACGTTAATTTCGCTTGCGTCGATAAAATTTCACGCGCTTCGTTCTGGTCTTTCACCCCTGCAAGCTGCACGCGAATTCGGTTGTTTCCTTCCGTCTGAATGTTCGGTTCGCTCACCCCAAGCACGTTAATCCGCTTATTTAAAGCACTTACGGTGCTAGCAAGCGTTTCTTTGTCAATTTTATCGCCTTTTTTCGCCGGCTTTACTTCATACAACACTTCAAAGCCGCCTTGTAAATCAAGCCCTAGCTTTATGTTATGTAAAATTCCTTGAATTGTCGTTCCCATCGTGCCCCCTAATAAAAGCACAATGAGGAAAAACGCAATGATGCGACTTCTTTTTACCATAAAAATCCTCCTTATGTTCTCACCAACCACGAGCCAAACCGCCTCAACATTTTATTATGAAGCAGTTTCGACAAGCTGTCAATTTTCTACAATAATTCATCTACAAGTGATTGTAAGTCGTCCGCTTTTACATGTTGCTCTCGATACGATGACATCGTGAGAAACGCCATATATTCACCAATCGAAAGCGACAAAATATCGCTTACTAGTTCGTATAACTTTTTTTCTTCTAACGTTTTCCATTTTTTTTGTCGCAAACACTCCCAAATTTTTTCGTATGTCACCTGTTCATAGCCTAACAAGCGAAATTCGTCATATTTGCATTGCAATGCAGGCATAAGCTCCGCCCGCAATTTTTCTACTTGCTCTTTCGCCATCGTCACCGCTCCCCATTTTCAAGGCAAACTTGTCATGCTCGTTCGCATGTACTGCATATAGTTAATTGTATAAAAGATTGTCCTATTTGAGAAGGGAGGGGAGTTCGCGATGTCCAAATTTTTGCAAGGAACGATTATTTTAATTGTCGCCGGCCTCGTTACACGTGTGCTCGGGTTTATTAACCGCATCGTCGTTGCCCGCGTCATCGGCGAAGAAGGGGTCGGGTTATATATGATGGCCGTTCCAACGCTAGTGTTGGCCATTACACTCACACAAATGGGGCTGCCTGTTGCCATCTCGAAATTAGTAGCGGAAGCAGAAGCGATGGGTGACCAGCAAAAAGTAAAAAAAATTCTCGTCGTTTCGTTAGTGATTACCGGAACGTTAAGCGTGTTGTTTTTCCCTGCGATGGTGCTGCTTGCTCCTTTTTTAGCAACGTCGCTCTTTACCGATGCCCGCACGTATTATCCGCTACTGGCGATTGCGCCGGTCGTTCCAATCGTTGCCGTCTCTTCTGTATTGCGCGGCTATTTTCAAGGGCGGCAACAAATGAAGCCGTACGCGTATTCGCAACTCATCGAACAAATCGTCCGCATTAGCTTAATCGCCTTTTGCACGAATTTGTTTTTGCCGTACGGCATTGAGTATGCCGCAGCGGGGGCAATGTTTTCTGCCGTCCTCGGGGAATTGGCGTCTCTTTTTTATTTAGTATATATATTCAAACGGAAAAAACCGATGAAGCTTCGCTCGCAATTTTTCCGCTATGTCAAAGCAGGGAAAGAAACGTTCGTCAGTTTATTACGCATCGCCATTCCAACAACCGGAAGCCGTTTAATCGGCTCCATCGCTTGGTTTTTAGAGCCGATTGTCGTTGCACGTAGTTTAGCGATAGCTGGCGTCGCAACAGCGGCGGCAACTAAACAATACGGGGAATTAACCGGATATGCGCTGCCGTTATTAATGCTGCCGTCATTTATTACCTATTCGCTTTCTACGTCGCTCGTTCCAGCGATTAGCGAGGCGGCAGCTCAGCGACAGCCACTACTCATCGAACATCGCGTCCAACAAGGAATGCGTCTTTCTCTTATTACCGGCGGTTTAGCGGTAGTCGTACTGTATGTGTTTGCCGATCCGATCATGCTGCTTATGTACGGAACGAGCAACGCTGCCGGTTTCGTCCAAGTAATGGCCCCTTTTTTCTTATTCTATTACTGCCAAGGGCCGCTCCAAGCGGTGTTGCAAGGCTTGGATTTAGCAAAAGCAGCGATGGTAAATAGCTTTATCGGCTCTGCAGTGAAAACTGCCTGCATTTTCGCGCTCGCTACCCAACCGAAATTAGGCATTATGGGGGCGGCATTAGCGATTGCGATCGGAACAGTGCTTGTGACATTGCTTCATTTTGCGACGATTGTCAAAGCGATTTCGTATTCCATCTATGTGCTTGAATATGTATATACGCTCCTGACAATGGCAGCTTCTGGACTTATTGGACATATCGCATTTCGTTATTGGCAATACTCACTCCCTATTAATATTCGCACGCTCATCGCAATTACGGTCACAACGGTTACCTATATCATTCTTTTAATCGTGTTCAATCTCGTAAAACGCGAGGAATTGGCACGCCTCCCATTCATTCGGCTGTTTTTACGAAAAAAACGCTTCTAAACATGTCCGAGCGTGAATATATTTTCGGTAAAACGAGAAACGGAGGGAGAACACATGGCTCGGTTTGGAAAAGCCGTGGCATATGGAGTAGTGACCATTTTTTTACTCGCCTCAATAGTGAGCATGTTGCTGTCACTTCTCTTAAAATGGACGGATGTGCAAGAGTCGTCGTTAACATTTGTTATTTTCGCTTGTTCGCTTCTATCTGTCTTTATCGGTGGGGTCGTTGCCGGTGGGAAAGGAAAAGAAAGAGGGTGGCTCATTGGTGGAGCAACAGGTGTTTGCTTTACGTGTATCATCTTTTTGTTTCAATTTTTAGGGATGGAGAAAACTTTCTCCGCACAACAATGGTTGTACCATCTCGGCTTTTTGGCCGTCGCAATGATTGGAGGAATCATGGGCGTCAATTTCTCCTCATCGCGTCAACATTAAGAAGAAAAGCGTCCACCGAGCGACTCGAGCCGATGGCACTTGGAGCTAGACAGCTCCTCACCTACTCGTAAAATTCGTAAGAAAAGCTGCCTTTCGCATAAAAAGGCAGCTTTTTTATCGTTATTTATTTTCCGCGATTACTTCACGAACCGCTGAACGGTCGTATGTAAGACGCGTGCCGTCGCCTGCGCGGATGACGACTTTATCTTCGTCGACGGAGTCGATAATGCCGTGCAACCCGCCGATTGTCACGATTTTATCGCCCTTTTTCAAGTTCGCCTGCATTTGCTGCACCGCACGTTGGCGCTTTTGCTGCGGACGAATAAGCAAGAAATAAAAAATCACAAACATTAACACAATCGGTAACAAATTCATCACAGTTGCCATCTGTTTCCCCCCTTTCTAAAAGTTTTTCGCATTTGGTTTATTAAACCCGTATCGCTCGAAAAATTCGTCGCGGAAATCTCCAAGACGGTCTTCGCGAATCGCTTGACGGACTTGCTCCATCAATTTTATCAAAAAATAGACGTTATGGTAAGAAGTAAGTCGAATACCAAACGTTTCGTCACATTTGATTAAGTGGCGAATGTACGCGCGCGTGTAGTTGCGGCACGTATAGCAGTCACAGTTCGGGTCAAGCGGAGTGAAATCGCGAGCATATTGGGCGTTTTTAATAACGACGCGTCCTTCGCTCGTCATTACCGTTCCATTTCGTCCAATTCTTGTCGGCAAGACGCAATCAAACATGTCAATGCCGCGAATCGCCCCGTCAATTAAGGAATCCGGCGACCCGACACCCATTAAATAGCGGGGCTTATTCGCTGGCAATAGCGGGGTCGTAAATTCAAGGACACGGTTCATCACGTCTTTCGGCTCGCCGACCGATAACCCGCCGACAGCATAACCCGGGAAGTCGAGCGACACAAGGTCTTGCGCGCTTTGTTTACGCAAATCTTCAAACTCCCCGCCTTGTACAATACCGAACAATCCTTGTTCATTCGGGCGTTGATGCGCGTTTAAGCAACGTTCTGCCCAGCGGCTTGTTCGCTCGACCGAGCGTTTCATATATTCGTACGTCGCTGGATACGGCGGGCATTCGTCGAACGCCATCATAATGTCCGAACCGAGGGCGTTTTGAATTTCCATCGCTTTTTCTGGCGACAAAAAGAGCTTGTCCCCATTTAAGTGGTTGCGGAAATAGACGCCTTC
>NZ_JAILZV010000045.1 GCF_023512315.1 Anoxybacillus sp. | reverse complement strand
AGATGGCAGCTGTCTTATTTGAGTATGCTCGAATATACGGGAGGAGTATGCCTAATTTTGGATAATCAACAGCCGTGATATTATCGAATCAACGTCGTTCCGTTTGTTATTCCACCGCTGCGTGAACGTCCGGAAGATGTGGATTTATTGGCAGATCATTTTATGCAAAAAATGGCGGCTCGTTCAGGAAAACGGGTGACGAAGATGAGTAAAGAAGTGCGGCAGCTGTTGCGGCAACACGTATGGCCTGGAAATATTCGCGAATTAGAAAACGTTATCGAAGCGGCTGTTCATTTTGCTAATGGCGATACGATTACGCTTGAGGCGCTACCAGAATATTTAAAAGCAAACCAAACGTATCCGCTCGAAGGAAAGACGTTGAAAGAAATGCTTGAAGATGCAGAAAAAGCAGTTATCCAGCAAAGCTTGCAGCATCATCAAGACAAATTAAAAGCAGCAAAAGCGCTTGGCATTAGCAAATCAGCACTGTATGAAAAAATTAAAAAATACGGCTTAGGCTAATTGTTCCGGTTTTCTGGAATTCATTCCAGAGTACCGGAATTTTTAATAGGCTCGGCAACAAATAGCTGCTCGTTTATCGTCCATAAACATGGAAGAATTTCGAATAAATAGTTTAAATATTATTTATTTTCTGTTTATTATCTATTGGCACTCTTTTTGCAAGAAAAAAGGGTGAGCGATAGTGAAGGAGGGATGCACGAAGTAAAGAACGGGACGCTGGAGAAATTTTTTACGATCAAACATAAGGGGTGAAACGCATGTGGAGTATGGTTGGTCTTATTGGGGGACTTGGGTTGTTAATTTATTTAACGATGCGCGGGATGAACTTATTTATCGCGGCTCCGTTATGTGCGCTGATTGTCGCATTGTTTAGCGGGCTTCCTCTCTTTCCGCAGCTTGTCGGCGAAGGGGAAGCGAACCTCGTTGGAAACTATATGGCTGGCTTTTCAGGCTTTATACAATCGTGGTACTTAATGTTTTTGCTTGGAGCAATTTTCGGGAAATTAATGGAAGATAGTGGTGCGGCAGAAAGCGTATCCAAATGGATTGTCGAAAAGATTGGTGTCAAACGAGCAGCGTTGGCAGTGGTGCTTGCGTGTGCGGTATTGACGTATGGTGGCGTTAGTTTATTTGTGGTGGCGTTCTCTGTTTATCCGATGGCGGTTAGCTTATTTAAGCAGGCGAATTTGCCACGCCGATTTATTCCGGGAGCGCTGGCGTTTGGGTCCGTGACGTTTACAATGACATCAGCTGGTTCACCAGAGATTCAAAACTGGATTCCGATTGAGTATTTAAAAACATCACCATACGCTGGGTGGGAAGTGAGTATCATTGTTGCAGTCTTTATGACGGTTTTCGGGTATTGGTGGTTAAAACGGATGATTATAAAAGCGGTTGCAAACGGAGAGCGATTTATTGAACGAGAAGGGGATCCAGCAGCAACTGGCAAAGCACTGCCGCATCCGCTGAATGGATTTATTCCGCTCGTTGTTGTATTAGTCATCGCGTTTGTGTTTCACGATTCGTTAAAACAATCTGCGCTCATTATTGCTTTGCTTGGCGGTGCTATTACTGTATATGTGCTTAACCGTACACATTTTCAAAACTTTAGTGGAGCGCTTTCAGAAGGAACGCTTGGTGCGCTAATTGCACTCGGTAACACAGCGGCTGTCGTTGGGTTTGGTGGGGTAGCGAAGGCAGTGCCGGCATTTACCGAAACGGTGCAGGCGATTACAAACATTCCTGGAAGCCCGTTAATCGGCAGCGCGATCGCGATTAGCGTTATTGCTGGAATAACAGGATCGGCTTCTGGTGGGCAAGCGATTGCGTTGCCACTTTTAGCGCCTCACTATTTAGATATGGGGGTCAATCCGGAGGCGTTACATCGCGTTGTGGCTATTTCTTCAGGGGCATTAGATTCTTTGCCACATAACGGGTATGTTGTCACGACAATTCGCGCGATTTGTGGCGAAACACACCGCGATGCGTACGGTGCGGTTGGGGCGCTTACCGTCATCGTTCCTGCGCTTGGTACGATTCTTGCTATTATTTTATTTGCACTCGGTCTAGGAATTTAAGGAGGGGGTTTCGATGGTACGCGATCAAGTCATGCTCATCACTGGGGCGGCACGCGGAATTGGCTTTGCAATAGCGGAACGATTTGCTGAGCACGGGGCGAAAGTAATTCTTACCGACATTCATCCAGAAGCAGTAACGAACGCAGTAGAGCAGCTTCGCGGACAAGGGATGGAGGCGGTAGGATTTACATGTGATGTGACAGCAGAAGAAGCAGTCAAATCGGCGATTGAAAAAGTAGTTGCCGATTACGGCCGGCTCGACATCTTAATCAATAATGCAGGGCTGCAGCACGTAGCGCCTATTGAATCGTTTCCTACTGAAAAATTCGAGCAGCTCATTCGCGTGATGTTAGTCGCGCCATTTTTAGCCATAAAGTACGCATTTCCAGTGATGAAGCAGCAGCAGTTCGGTCGCGTCATTAATATGGCGTCAATTAATGGACTTGTTGGGTTTGCGGGCAAAGCAGCATACAATAGCGCCAAGCATGGGGTGATCGGGCTTACGAAAGTAGCAGCGCTTGAAGGGGCACCGTATGGAATCACTGTGAACGCATTATGCCCCGGTTATGTCGATACGCCGCTCGTTCGCAACCAGCTCAAAGATTTAGCCACAACACGCCACGTGCCGCTAGAAAGTGTATTGGAAGACGTTATTTATCCGCTTGTGCCGCAACGACGGCTTTTATCGCCAGAAGAAATTGCCGATTATGCACTCTTTTTAGCAAGCGGCAAAGCAAAAGGAATTACCGGCCAAGCGGTCGTAATCGATGGCGGATATACGGCGCAATGAAAAAATTGCTTGCAAATTCCAAAAAAATCGTGTAAATTGATAGAAAATCAGAAAATTCTATATAGTTGTTCATTCTTATCAAGAGAAGCGGAGGGACTGGCCCTGTGAAGCTTCAGCAACCAGCCGGTATCGGCCAGGTGCTAAATCCAGCGAATTGGGTTCAATTCGGAAGATAAGAAGAAGCGGATTTGTTTCGAGCAAAAAGCCTTCTTCTTAGAAGGCTTTTATTTTTTGGAAAGGAAGAGGAAACGATGAAAAATGTAGAAACGTTGCTTGCGCAAATTGGCAATCGAAGCGAAACGGTGACAGGAACAGTTAATCCGCCGGTTTATTTCTCCACCGCATACCGTCACGAAGGAATTGGACAGTCGACGGGGTTTGATTACATCCGTACAGGAAATCCGACCCGCAAAATTGTTGAAGAAGCAATCGCAAAGCTAGAGGGCGGCGATCAAGGGTATGCGTTCAGTTCAGGGATGGCAGCGATTCAGACGGTGATGGCACTGTTTGAAAGCGGCGATGAGTTTTTAGTGTCCGCTGATCTGTACGGTGGGACGTATCGCCTGTTTGAAAGAGGCTGGCGAAAATATGGCTTGGCGTTTCATTACGTCGATTTTCGCGACATATCTTTAGTGGAGAGTGCTATTACGAAAAAAACGAAAGCGATTTTTTTAGAAACGCCGACAAATCCGCTCATGCAAGAAACAGATATTGGAGAAGTGGCAAAGCTAGCGAAGCGGCACGGGCTGTTGCTCATTGTCGACAACACCTTTTATACCCCTGTCATCCAGCGTCCGATTGAAGAAGGGGCAGACATTGTCATTCATAGTGCGACGAAATATTTAGGCGGCCATAACGACGTGCTAGCGGGTCTTGTCATTGCCAAGGGAGAAGAACTCTGTCAACGGTTGGCTGAATATCATAACGCCATCGGTGCAGTACTGTCGCCGTTTGACTCGTGGCTGCTTATTCGCGGGATGAAGACGCTCGCGTTGCGCATGCGGCAACACGAAGAAAACGCGCGGCGCGTTAGCGAATTTTTAGCAGCGCATGAAGACGTGACAGACGTATTGTATCCAGGACGGGGAGGCATGTTATCGTTTCGTGTGCGCGACGAACGATGGGTAAATCGCTTTTTGCAAAGCTTACAGCTTATCACGTTTGCGGAAAGTTTAGGCGGAGTGGAAAGCTTTATTACGTATCCAGCGACGCAGACGCATGCGGATATTCCGGAAGAAATTCGGGTGGCTAACGGCGTCTGTAACCGGCTGTTGCGCTTTTCGGTCGGCATTGAACATGCCGAAGATTTAATCGCGGATTTGGCGCAAGCTTTGAAAAAAATGAAGGAGGCGTAGCGAAATGGGCGAATCGTTTTCGTTCCAAACAAAGTTGCTGCATAACCGTTGGAAAATGGATGAGCATACCGGTGCCGTGAGCGTTCCGGTTCAACATGCCTCGACGTTTCATCAAGCGGATTTTGATACGTTTGGAAAATATGATTACAGCCGTTCTGGCAATCCGACGCGCGAGGCGCTAGAAGCAACGATTGCGGAATTGGAAGGGGGAGTGCGCGGCTTTGCTTTTTCTTCCGGAATGGCGGCGATTTCTACCGCGTTTTTGCTGTTGTCTAAAGGGGATCATGTGTTAGTGACAGAGGACGTATATGGTGGTACGTACCGCATGATTACGGAAGTGTTAAGCCGCTTTGGCATTGAGTATACGTTTGTTGATATGACGGATTTGCATGAAGTTGCTTCCCATATTCGCCCGAATACGAAAGTCATTTACATCGAAACGCCATCGAACCCGTTATTGAAAATTACGGATATTCGTGGCATTGTCAAGCTTGCAAAAGCAAACGGCTGTTTGACGTTTTTAGATAATACGTTTATGACGCCAGCGTTGCAGCGCCCGCTTGATTTGGGTGTCGATGTCGTGCTGCATAGTGCGACGAAATTTTTAGCTGGGCATAGTGATGTGTTGGCAGGGCTTGCTGTTGTCAAAGACGAGGAGCTTGCGAAGCGGTTGTATAAGCTGCAAAATGCGTTCGGGGCGGTATTAGGTGTGCAAGATGCGTGGCTTGTGTTGCGAGGGTTAAAGACGTTGCACGTGCGCTTAAAGCAATCGTCGCAAACAGCGCTAGAGATAGCGCAATTTTTCGCAAAGCATCCAAAAGTAGAAGAAGTGTACTATCCAGGGCTTTCACACCATGCAGGTCATTCCATCCATCGGTACCAAGCGTCTGGATTTGGTGCGGTATTGTCGTTTCGCTTAGCGGATGAGGAAGCGGTTCGCACGCTTGTAAAGCATGTGAAAATTCCGGTCTTTGCGGTCAGTTTAGGAGCGGTCGAGTCAATTTTGTCATATCCGGCGAAAATGTCGCATGCGGCAATGCCAAAAGAAGAAAGAGAGAAGCGAGGAATCACAGACGGCTTGTTGCGGCTAAGCGTCGGGTTAGAAGCAGCGGATGATTTAATTGCCGACTTTGACGAAGCGCTTTCTTATGTCAAGACAAGGCCGGAAGCTGTTTCGCGATAATGAGATATAAGGCTAGGTCTATATGGCCTAGCCTTATATAATGTCGTCGAGTCGCTCGTTATGCATTTTTCGGTCGACGAGTTCGTCGAGCTGTTTGATTTTTTTCCAAGCAAGTGATTCGTCGATTTTTCGATAATGATGCTTTCCACCTGGTTCTTCGTCGGCTTCGTCGGCGAGCTTGATAATTGTTTGCAACGGTTTTCGTTTAAATTCGCCTTCTGGAAGGTAAGAATCGGTGTGCAAAAGAATAGCGAGGGCAATTTCTTTGGCGTTTTTCGGATGCTCTCCTAAGCGGACTAATAATTTGTGTGCTCGCTCGGCGCCTTTAATCGCGTGGATATCGTTTTGCTTATATTGTTCATAGTCCCAAGTTCCGTTCGAATACCATTCATAATGGCCGATATCATGCAATAGGGCAGCTTTTGTCGCCAAATCGACATTGACGCCATATTGCAATGCGAGGCGATACGCATGATAAGCCGTCGCGATCGCATGGGCGATTCCAGATCGCTTTAAATATTTTTGTGCCACCGGATGGGCAAACACGTCTGCTAATGTGACGTATCTCATCAACATCCCCTCCGTTTCAAGTGTTTCTTTTCATCATAGCATAAAAAATGGACAGAAGACAATGGGTGAGCGTCCTATCTAGATGAAGCATAAAACGGAAGGTGAGGGAAAATTTTTTTTAAAAAAGTATTTGACAAATCACATGCTCGTCTATATAATAAAAAATGTGTTCGATAGAGCACATAAATATGATTCCGTAGCTCAGCTGGGAGAGCGCTACCTTGACAGGGTAGAGGTCGCTGGTTCGAGCCCAGTCGGAATCATCAGAAGACCCGAGTTCTGGAGAAGAGCTCGGGTTTTTTATTTTTCAAAAACTAACGGGAAAAACGCTCATTTTGTCGAATAAGGGCAGTTAACTATAATAGGTGAACGAGTAGAACGAAAAAAAACCATTTTTACGCATGCTTGTCCGGCTAGAATTAGACGAAGCGAAGCAACGATTACTGTTTGGCTTTTTTGAAACATATGTCAAACTTTCTAACGGTTTAAAAGCACTAGCGAATCGACGGCAGTTTGTTTTTTTCATGTTGCCTGCCTAGTTATATCGAATCGATATAAAAACAAAAAAGCCAGCGCCTAAAAGCACTGACTTTTTTATTATGACCTAGCTTTTCAACCGTTCCCGCACATCTTCTTCCGTCATATCGAGTATATGTGCAATCTCCGCCACGCTCATTCCTTTTTCGCTCATTTTTCGGATCGTTTCTTTGATTCCTTCTTCTCGTCCTTTTTTCAATCCTTCTTTCAACCCTTCTTTCAACCCTTCTTTCAGCCCTTCTTCCCGACTGCTGCGAATGTTTGAAAGTTGGTCAAGCTTCGTTCGAACGTCTAGCCGTCCATTTTTTCGTCTATCCATTATTTTACCAAAAAATACAGAGTCATTCGGAAGAAAAGCTAGGAATAGAGCCATCCAAACGGGTTTTAATTGGTTAATCAACATGTCGATTGCTGAATGTGTAATCGCTAATAAAACAAGACGTGTCTAAACCGCAGGCACGTTTTTATGTTTTTTCAACAATTTTATGTATTTTGTTTACTAATCAACAAATCGCTTCCATTTAACGATTGAAGGGCTATTGAACTTCTTTATAATAATAAACAGATGTTCATTAACTATTAAATTGACGATGAAAGGAAAGGTGGACGTTATGTGTCAAAACGATCATGGAAAAATGCTCGTTCGTGCGCTTGCGGTGCCGAGTGCTAAAGCGCCGTTTGAACAAACGACGATTGAACGTCGAGCATTGCGTCCAAACGATGTTCTCATTGATATTCGCTATGCTGGAATTTGCCATTCGGACATTCATAGTGCATATGATGAATGGGGGGGCGGAATTTTTCCGATGGTTCCCGGTCATGAAATCGCTGGGGTGGTAGCTGCTGTTGGAGCGAACGTGACTAAATTCGCGGTGGGAGACCGCGTTGGCGTAGGCTGCTTCGTTGACTCGTGCGGGGAGTGCGAATATTGCCTCCGGGGCGAGGAGCAGTTTTGTACGAAAGGATTTGTGGCGACGTATAATTCGCTAGACTACGATGGGCATCCTACATATGGCGGGTATAGCCAAAAAATCGTGGTAAAAGAAGATTTTGTCGTGCGGATTCCGGATGTCCTTTCGTTAGATGTCGCTGCTCCGCTGTTATGCGCTGGCATTACGACCTACTCGCCATTAAAAAAATGGGGTGCCGGTCCTAGGAAAAAGGTGGCCATTGTCGGGATGGGCGGACTTGGCCATTTGGCGGTTCAGTTTGCCCATGCGATGGGCGCTGAAGTTACCGTATTGAGCCAATCGCTGAAAAAGAAAGAGGAAGCGTTCGCTTTAGGAGCCGATCATTACTATGCGACGAGCGATCCGAATACATTCAAAACACTGGCAAACCAATTTGACCTTATGTTAAATACAGTATCGGCCAACCTAGATGTGAATGCGTATTTATCGTTGCTTCGCGTCGACGGCACGCTTGTCAATGTCGGTGCGCCAGCTAATCCGGATACGTACAATGTCTTTTCTTTAATTATGCATCGCCGCAGCATTGCTGGTTCCCTTGTCGGCGGTCTTCGGGAAACGCAAGAGATGCTTGATTTTGCCGCTGAGCACGGCATTGTGCCGAAAATTGAAGTAATTCGCGCCGACCAAGTTGATGAGGCGTATGAGCGCGTCCTCCGCAGCGATGTCCGTTACCGCTTTGTCATTGATATATCGACATTATCGTGACAAATTACGTCCGAAAGGAGAGAAAAAATGGAAAACATCGAGATTATTCGCAATGGCGCACAGCCGTCCGCGAAAGGACAAGAAGAGTATTTTACCGGGAATGTCCGCATCGATCCGTTATTCCAAGAAAATGAATTTGCGCCTTACACGGCCGCTTATGTCACGTTTGAACCCGGGGCGCGTACGGCATGGCACACCCATCCGACCGGACAAAGGCTGATCGTGACGTATGGAGTTGGCTGGGTGCAGGAATGGGGCGGACCGATCAAAGAAGTGCGTGCAGGCGATGTCGTTTGGTTCCCGCCCGGCGTCAAACATTGGCATGGTGCGGCGCCGACGACGGCGATGACCCATATCGCCTTGACGGGAGTTACAGACGGCAAAGGAGTCGAATGGCTGGAAAAAGTGAGCGATGAACAGTATCGCTGGGATGAATAGGAGGAACACGATGGCTGGATGGTCGAACGAAGAGCTGCGTCGAATCGATGAAACGGATGATTTGCACATTTCGCCGTTCCGCGAAGACGGCAAAACGTATGGAACACCGACGTGGATTTGGTCGGTGGTCGTCGGGGATTCCCTTTATGTGCGCGCCTACAACGGACAGAACTCCCGCTGGTACCAAGCAGCCATCAGGCAAAAAGCAGGGAGGATCACGGTTGCCGGCATGACGAAGGAAGTTGCGTTCGAACTAGTCGACGGGCCGATCAACGACTTGATCGATGATGCCTATCGGGAAAAATACAAAGGAAGCCCGTATCTCCACTCCATGATTGGAAGCCGTGCCCGTTCAGCGACGGTCAAGATTGTCCCAAGGTAAATTTTTTTCAATAGTATAAGAAACAAAACAAGCCGCCGATGTCCGCATCGATGGCTTGTTTTGCGATAGTTAACCTAAATTCCGATCCAATAATCGTCCCGTTTGCCCGGCGATGACGCGCGCCGGCATCGTCCTGCCTTGCTTGAACCACCATTCGACAATCCCGACGACGGCAGAGGCGAAAAATTTCAAGACAACGTCTTCGTCGAGCCCTTCGTTTTTTCCGCTTGACGTGTCGACTTCCGGCTTGAATTCCTCGATCACCAGCTGCAAAAAACGATTGCGGAAAAACGGCGCCCCTTTGCTTGACAGCATCGTCGAAAAAAACAACTGATGGCGCTCAAAATATTCGTACCAAATATAGTTTCCTTCCTCAAACGTCAAGTCAGCCGCCTCCCGGCAAAGCTGACGCAAGTTGTCCATATGTTCTTCAATCAGCTTGTCCAATAAATCGTATTTATCCGTGTAGTGAAGATAAATCGTTCCCCGGTTCACATTCGCCCGGTCGGCGATTTCTTGAATCGTAATGTCATCAAACGGTTTTTCCGCCATCAGTTCGATGACAGCGTTTTTGATGGCTTCTTGGCTTTTGATAATACGGCGGTCGATTTTGGTCATAGTGAATTCTCTCCTTCACTGCCAATCATCTATTCAAGCTAAATTATAAACATATGTCTTTTAATGAATCAATGATGAAAAGTGGCTAATGTTGAACAAAGAAGGTGCTAGAGAGATGAGAGGAGGAAACAAGCGGATGGAAAGAAAAAAGGATAGCTGAGATGCAAAGGGCGATGATCTTGGGCATTGGGGCGATCGATTTTCAAGAAAAATGAAGAGGCCAGCATATGAACTGACCTCTGCTTTTAAGCGTTGGCTCTTTCAGGATATCCGGACCGTAAATGTTTCGCATCTTCCTTCGGTGGCCGCCCGAATAGGCGGGAATATTCACGGCTGAACTGCGACGGGCTTTCATAGCCGACTTGAAAGGCGACATCAGCGGCATCCATTGCCTCTGTCAGCAAAAGCCGCCGTGCTTCTTGCAGGCGCAGTTGTTTTTGAAACTGGATCGGGCTCATCCCGGTGACCTCTTTGAAATGGCGATGGAGCGATGCCGCGCTCATATGAGACAACTCAGCCAGCTCTTCGACGCGAATCGGTTGACGATAATATTTCTTCATATATTCGATGACATGGTGAATTTGATAGGCATGGCTGTTTTGAATGGCCATTTGTTTGAGAACGTCGCCATACGATCCTTGCAACACGCGGTATAAAATTTCTTTCTGGTACATGGGCGCTAAAACGCCGATATCGTTTGGGGCGTCAAGCAAGCGGATGAGCCTCGTGACGGCATCAAGTAAATCCGGTTCAATCGCGCTGACAAACATTGCCCGTTTCGGCTTTTTCAGCGGACGAATCTTGTCTTCGGTGTACTGGACGAGCTCGATGACTTGCTGGAGCGCAATTTCCATCCGCAAGGCCAAATACGGCGTCTGTTCGCTTGCTTCGACCACTTGGGAAGCGACCGGCAAGTCGACGGAGGCGACAAGATAGTGGGTCGGGCTGTACGTAAATCGTTCCCCCGCCAGCCACACATCTTTTCGGCCTTGCACAATCAGGCAAAACGATGGACGTTGGACGCCGTGCTTCGGTGTTGTTGGATGCGATTCGCGAAACAAAAGAAGCGATGGAATCTCTGTTTCGTAAACCCCGTCCTTTCCTATATGGCGCTCGATGAGCGACGCCAATTCATTTTGTTGCTCGATGATCGATTTCACCCGTTTTCCTCCCTTCTATTACAGTTATTTTACCTAAACTTTTTCCGTGACCGAAAGAGGTTTGAGAGAATTAGGCAATGATTTGCGAGGATTGTGATACCAGTTGTGATGCAAAAGAGAGCATAATGACATTGTCAGGAGTTTTCCGCGGCGATGTGCGCTGCTGGTTTGTCATTGTTGATATTATAACCGAATCGAGGTAAGGAGGAAGAGACCGATGCAAATGGTAGTGTTAAACAACGGTGTCAAGATGCCGATACTAGGGTTTGGCGTCTTTCAAATCACCGATCCGGAATTGTGCGAACAATGCGTCTACGACGCGCTGATGACCGGCTATCGGCTCATTGATACAGCCGCCTCCTATCAAAATGAAGCGGCGGTCGGACGGGCGATCAAACGGAGTGGCATTCCGAGAGAAGACATCTTTGTGACGACAAAACTGTGGATTCAAGATGCCGGCTATGAGAGCACGAAAAAAGCATTTGCGAGATCGTTGGAAAGGCTGCAACTGGATTATATCGATCTGTATTTAATTCATCAGCCGTTTGGCGATATATACGGTTCTTGGCGCGCCATGGAGGAGCTGTATCGCGAAGGGAAAATTCGCGCGATTGGGGTGAGCAACTTCTACATGGACCGTCTCATCGATTTGATTCTTCATCATGACGTCACCCCGGCCGTCAATCAAATAGAAACGCATCCATTCTGTCAACAAGTGGAAAGTGCAGAGTTCATGAAACAACATGGTGTCCAAATCGAGTCGTGGGCGCCTTTTGCGGAAGGACGAAACAATATTTTTCAAAATGAAGTGTTGGTCTCGATCGCGAAAAAGCACAACAAATCGGTTGCCCAAGTCATTTTGCGTTGGCTGACGCAAAGGGGGATTGTGGCGATTCCGAAATCGGTGCATAAAGAGCGCATCGTGGAAAACTTTCAAATCTTTGATTTCGAGCTTGACCAAGAGGATATGAACAAGATCGCTACGCTCGATACGAAGCAAAGCCTATTCTTTTCACACCGTGATCCCGAAATGGTGAAATGGCTTTGCCAGCGCCGATTGGAGATTTAACGGAAAATAAAGGAGGAAGAGGATGCAAAAACGTCCATTAGGCAAAAGCGGCTTAGAAGTGTCCGCAATCGGGCTTGGCTGCATGGGAATGAGTTACGGCTATGGACCGGCTGCGGACAAAAAAGAGATGCTCGCCCTCATTCATGCGGCCGTGGAGCGCGGGGTCACGTTTTTCGATACGGCAGAAGTGTACGGACCTTATGTGAATGAAGAATTGGTCGGCGAGGCGCTTGCCCCGTTCAAGGGAGAAGTGGTCATTGCTACGAAATTCGGCATCCAAATGGAAGGCGGCAAACAAGTGCTTGACAGCAAGCCATAGACGATCCGCCGCTCGGTCGAAGGTTCGCTTAAACGGCTGAGAGTGGAAGCCATTGACCTGTACTATCAACACCGCGTCGATCCGAATGTGCCGATCGAGGAAGTAGCCGGAGTGATCCAAGACCTGATGAAGGAAGGCAAAATTCGGCATTGGGGGCTTTCCGAAGCTGGGGTGCAAACGATTCGCCGCGCCCATGCGGTGCAGCCGCTTACGGCTGTCCAAAGCGAATACTCGTTATGGTGGAGAAGTCCGGAAGAAGCACTATTGCCTGCGCTTGAGGAGCTCGGCATTGGCTTTGTGCCGTTCAGCCCGCTTGGCAAGGGATTTCTGACCGGAGCGATTGACCGTAACGCGACGTTCGCTGAATCCGATTTCCGCCGCATTGTGCCTCGATTTCAGCCGGAAAATCTTGAGGCCAATCAAGTGCTAGTTCATCTCATCGAGCAGTTTGCGGCTGAGAAAAACGCAACGCCGGCACAAATTTCTCTTGCATGGCTGCTTGCGCAAAAGCCATGGATTGTGCCGATCCCAGGAACGCGCAAATTAGAGCGCCTCGAAGAAAATCTAGGCGCGTTGGATGTCGTGTTGACGGCGGAGGAATTGCAGGAGTTGAACGATGCACTCGCCAATATCGAAATTGCCGGAGACCGTTATCCAGCTGGTTCGGACTATGCAAAACGGACCGGAAAATAGTTGGAGCTCATAAAAAGACGTCCATGGGTGAGAATCTCACTCATGGATTGGATAGACTTGCTGCAAAGGAAGTGGTATGTTTGGTGAATGTTCTCATTCTTGGAGCCAATGGATCGATTGCCCGCCATGCGCTTCCTTTTTTCCGTGTTGATGGGAGTGTGCATGTAACGCTATATTTGCGCAAGGCGCATCGTTTGCAGCATCTTCAATCTGAACGCGTTCGCATCATTGAAGGAGATGTCATGGATAGGGTAACATTGCAAAAAGCAATGACAGGACAGGATGTTGTATATGCCAATTTGGCTGGGAATCTAGAAGCAATGGCGAAAAACGTTGTTGAGGCGATGAATGCCGCAGGTGTGAAACGATTGATTTGGATTAGTTCGATGGGAATTTACAATGAAGTGCCGGGTGAGACATATGGGACCATTTTGGATCCGTATCGAAAATCGGTCCAGATCATTGAGTCTTCCAATCTCGATTATACTATTTTGCGCCCAGCGTGGTTCACGGATCAGGATGAAATTGATTATGAAATTACGCAAAAAAACGAACCGTTTCGAGGATCGGTCGTATCGCGAAAAAGCGTAGCTCACCTAGTGGCAAAATTGGCGCTGACTCCTGATCTTGCCGTTCGCTGCAGCTTAGGCGTCAACAAGCCGGTGCGCTGAAAAATCAAACAACAGGAGAAAGAAAAGCAGGAGATGACCGTGTTGGAACAACTATGGACGAAATCGTTTCTTCTCACTACGGCGGCGGTGTTTATGCTGACCGCTGAGGCGGATGTGATTCCGTCCACCCGCTACTCGTGATCACGGTGCTCGCTTTTCTTCTCTTGAGCATTTCAAAGGGGGAGGGAGATTTTTTCAGCAGCGGCGCTATTCGGCATCGGGTTCGGTTCCGCGCTGCCCGCCTTGCAAGCCACGATGATCCCCGACCGCATCGGGGTCGCAAATGCGTCGTTTACGCCGGCGACCGACCTTAGCATCGGGCTAGGCGCTATTTTGCTCGGATGAGTGTCTGAATATGAAAGCTACCCCATGGTATTTGCCTTCGGTGCGCTGTCCGTTTCGTTGACGCCGGAAGAATGGCTTACTTGGAAGGGGTCGTATGTACCGCATCCTGTCGTTGGTCATCGATAAAGAAGCTGTCCTAAAGAACTGACTAATCAGTTTTCATGGGCAGTTTTTTTGTTTGAACATTTAACCATTATTTCATTTAAAGGATTCATCACTATAACACGTACTTGACGCGTGATACGATTTCTTGAGCAAGAGTATGAAAAAATCATTGATTTGCTGATTCTTCCTCACAAGTGTCAGTAGAGCGTATTATAAATCAAGTACAACTTTTGGTGGAGCGCTCTTATGTTCGCTTGCCATTTAACACGCTCTCTTCTAGCACTGTGAATTTATCACCATATACTTTCGTAATATGTTTTTCTCCCCATGCACATAGGGAGTCTAAAATTTCTTTTAAGCTCCATCCGTATTCACTCAGTTCATACTCTACCTTTGGAGGGACTTGGTTATACACGATACGATGAATGATGCCATCTTCCTCTAACTCTCGTAATTGTTGTGTCAACATTTTTTGTGTAATGCCGGGCATGAGGCGTTTCAGTTCACTTGTGCGTTTTTTGCCATGCGTGAGATGACAGAGGATAACACATTTCCATTTTCCTCCGATGACTTCTAACGTAGCCTCCACTGGAATGTTGTACTTCTTTTTCTGCATACTTATCCTCCTCATTTATAGGTACTTTAAAGTATCTATCGCACTTCAAGGTATCTATATTACTTTAAAGTGCGTACTTCCTGAAGGAATTGATATATATCATAATAACACTTACCGGCCGGTTTGAAATGAAGTTTGTTTAGGAAATTGAAGCAACGATCAGGATCAGGAGGGAAAGCATGACTTCACGTAACCATCGAAGTGCGTTTGCACTGCTAGCATTAGCTATCAGCGCCTTTGCGATTGGGACAACGGAATTTATAAGCGTCGGCTTGTTGCCGCTCATATCCGAAGATTTACACGTTTCCGTTTCGACAGCGGGATTAACGGTTTCGTTATATGCTTTAGGGGTCACTTTCGGTGCGCCCGTTTTGACATCGTTGACATCGAATATGTCACGTAAAACGTTATTACTTTGGATTATGATTGTTTTTATCATTGGCAATAGTTTGGCAGCGAGTGCAACAAATATTGCTGTTTTGTTCACTGCCCGTGTGCTGTCGGCCTTTTCGCATGGAGTATTTATGTCGATTGGATCGACTATTGCGGCAAGCTTAGTGCCGGAAAATCGTCGCGCTAGCGCGATTGCTATTATGTTCACCGGTCTTACGGTGGCCACGATTACGGGAGTGCCTCTTGGGACGTTCATTGGTCAGCAATTTGGCTGGAGGCTTGCTTTTCTCTTTATTGTGGTCGTCGGCATTATAGCGTTTGTTGCTAATGCGGTGCTCATTCCAGCGGATTTGCGAAAAGGTGTTCGCACGACGTTTAGCGATCAGCTCAAACTTTTAGCTAACGGTCGTTTAGTTCTTTTATTTATCATCACCGCTTTAGGATATGGGGGAACGTTTGTCGTTTTTACATATGTATCCCCAATTCTTCAAGAGATCACAGGATTTCATGAAAAAACGGTTGCGTTGCTTTTGCTTGGCTACGGTGTTGCGATTGCAATAGGTAACGTGGTAGGGGGAAGATTATCGAATCGAAACCCAATTGTTTCATTGTTTTATATGTTCGTTGTGCAAGCCATTGTACTTGGAATGTTTACATTTACAGCGCCATATAAAATAGCTGCGTTCATCACGATGATGTTCATGGGAATGTTAGCATTTATGAACGTACCAGGGCTACAAGTATATGTTGTGATGCTAGCAGAGCGTTTCGTACCTAACGCAGTAGATGTCGCTTCTGCATTGAACATTGCAGCGTTTAATGCTGGCATCGCCATCGGGTCTTACCTAGGTGGTGTAGTTACTGATTCGATTGGATTGATTCATACACCGTGGATCGGGGCATGGATGGTTGTTGGTGCTGCGCTTTTAACAGGATGGAGCCGTGTTTTAGAGCGAAAAGATGAGCAGAGGATTGCACAGGAAAGTTGTTTTTAAAAAGAAAATGAAATCAATTTTTTAGGCATAGGGGGATTAGAATGGTCGCAAAACATTTGCAAGATACAACGACTTTGTATAATGGTGTAAACATGCCGTGGCTAGGGCTTGGCGTGTTTAAAGTAGAAGAAGGGGCTGAAGTGGTTCGAACGGTAAAAACAGCTATTCAACACGGGTATCGTAGTATTGATACGGCGTCGATTTATGGAAATGAAGCTGGTGTCGGGCAAGGTATACGGGAAGGAATGAAAGAAGCGGGAATTTCGCGTGAAGATATATTTGTTACCTCGAAAGTATGGAATAGCGACTTAGGATACGAATCCACGATTGCTGCGTATGAGGCAAGTTTAAATAAGCTTGGATTGGATTATCTCGATTTATATCTCATTCACTGGCCAGTCGTTGGAAAATATAAGGAGGCGTGGCGAGCATTAGAGAAACTCTATAAAGAAGGACGTGTCAAAGCAATTGGAGTTAGCAATTTTCAGATTCATCATCTTCAAGAGTTAATGCAACATGCCGAAATCAAACCGATGGTGAACCAAGTGGAGTATCATCCACGACTCACGCAAAAAGAGCTTCATTCGTTTTGTCGGGAGCATGGAATTCAGCTAGAAGCTTGGTCGCCATTCATGCAAGGGCTATTGCTTGGCAACGAGGTGTTGCAAGAGATTGCAGCAAAATATAACAAATCGGTGACACAAGTCATTTTGCGTTGGGACTTGCAGCATGGGGTTGTCACGATTCCAAAAACGACAAAAGCCCATCGGATGATTGAAAATGCGTCCATATTCGATTTTTCACTCACCGACGAAGAGATGAAACGCATTGATGACTTGAACAAAAACGAACGAGTAGGTCCTCATCCCGATCATTTTGACTTTTAACGAATTTCCTTGAGTAGTTCGGGATTAGGAGATCGTACTGAAAAAGCCAGCGTCTTTGTTGCTGGCTTTTTTGTTTTTACATCCCAAGAAGTAGTGCAAATTCATCCTTTGGTACATATGAACGCAAGGGGCTCCCTACTACAATGGTTGCTGTGATTGTAAAAACTTTCGTAGGGGGCGTGACATGTGAAAAAGATCGGACCTAAAGGGATGAAATGGCTGAAAATGATTCATGTATTTTTAGTTGTAATGTTTTTTGGTGGCATTTTAAGTTCGGTATCATTAAGTACGCAGCTTGATTTGACGAAGTATGATGAAGTGTATTTAGGGTATAAAAATATCGTTATCATTAGCGAGTATGTTGTCAAATGGGGTGCGATTGGTACGTTAGTGATTAGCTTCGTTTACGGCTTTTTTACCAACTGGGGCTTTTTTAAGCATCGTTGGGTAGGGGTAAAGTTTGTCCTATACATCATCCAAACGATTGTCGGGATTTTTATTGTCGATGAACTCATGATGGCTAATATGGAGCTATTAGAAACGCAAAAAGAATTAGCACTAAGCAACCCGGTGTTCGTTCGCAATCATGAAATTAGACATTATGCAGTATATTTCCAATTGGCCGTGACGATGTTTGTTTTTATCATTTCCTTTATGCGACCGTGGCGAAAGAAAAAAGCGCGGAAAGTATGAGGCAATAGCACAAGCCCTTGCTTATTCGCAAGGGCATTTAAGACTACTCGTTCAACCGTTCTTGCACATCTTCTTCCGTCATATCGAGTATATGTGCAATCTCTGCCACGCTCATTCCTTTTTCGCTCATTTTTCGGATCGTTTCTTTGATTCCTTCTTCTCGTCCTTTTTTCAATCCTTCTTTCAACCCTTCTTTCAGCCCTTCTTCCCGACTGCCGCGAATGTTTGAAAGTTGGTCAAGCAGCCATTTGAGCCGCATTTCGTATGCGTAGCGGTTTTCCGGGTCAACGCTCAAACTTTGCCATTCTTCTAACGCTTCTAAAATTTCTTGTTCTGTCATCGCGATTCCCTCCAATTCGCGAAACATGTCTTCATCCATTCGTTTTGTTCGGCTATCCACAGCCGATAACATCGTCAGCCACGGCCATTCGGGCGATTGCTTCACTTCTCTCCGATATTTCTTCCATTTTACCATAAATTGTGACAAGTCGAGTACATGAAATTCAAGGTGCTCGCTCCAAAGAAATTGTTCTTCATCTTCACGGATGTGAAAGACGGTATGGAAGCGATCAGTTTCATGTGGGAAAAGTGGGTAATTTAAGATGGCGATCATGATGGTCGGAGGAAGGGTGTCGTACCGTTCTCCTTTTGATAACGAAGAGGAAAACAACCGCGCCCAGTAATACAACAGCCGTTCGGGCATGCCGTATTGCGGGATGATTTGAATTTCGACATGAATGCGTTCGCCACGATTCGTGCGAACAATGACGTCTAACCGCCCTGTTTTTCCGTCTTCTGTTTCTTTCGTCAGTTCGGTGTTTTCAAACTGCACATCAACGATGCGGTCATCGCCTGTCCGATGCAAAAGCGCGTTTAAAAACGCCATCGTAATGGACTTGCGGCTCGGGTGACCGAACAGCTGTTTAAACATAAAATCCATTTTTAAATCAAGATACTGCATACACCTCATCCTTTCATAATAGATACACTTTTATTACACTCGGGAAATACGGGAAATGCAAAAAGGGAAAATTCAATGTTGAGGAGAATTTTTGCGTAAAAGTGGGCGAAAAAGAAGGGGGAGGAGAGTATTCAGGGCTGAAAATTCAATTTTCGATGAAAAAAACATTTTTTCGGTCGGGCGTGTTGATTGATTATTAAAAAACAATATAAATTTATTGTGAAACGATAAATGATATGCTAAAATCATGTTGCCATTGAATAAGTGAGGTGTAATAAATGAACGTTAAACGAGGTTCAACCACTTTCTTAAAGGGAATTATTTTTCTAGCTGGAATTGCAGTGCTTGCTTTATGTGTATTTTTAGTACCCCGTATGGCGAGTTTCGCAGGAAAAATGTATCCAAATATTGCTCCAATGAAATATCTCGTTTTCCTCGTGATGTATGGAGCGGCTGTGCCTTTTTACTTTGCTCTCTATCAGGCTTTCCGTCTTTTACAGTATATTGACAAAAACAGAGCATTCTCAGAATTATCCGTAAAGGCATTAAAGAACATAAAGTGCTGTGCTTTTACAATCAGTGGTTTGTATGCATTAGGGTTGCCGCTCTTTCGTTTTATAGCGAGAAAAGTTGATCCTCCTATTGGATTAATAGCATTCGTCATCCTTTTTGCTTCGTTGGTTATTGCTGTTTTTGCTGATATCCTTCAGCGGCTTCTACAAGAAGCGATTAACATAAAATCAGAAAATGATTTGACGGTCTAAGGTGGAGGATGTAGCAATTATTATTAATATCGATGTGGTTCCCTATTCTTCTAAAACCGAACCACTTTGCTCGGCTATCGACCAGCCGACAACATTGACAGCCACATTCATTCCGGGGGCTGCTTTACATCCTAGTGGTATTACTGTAAATGGTGACAAGTCGAATACATGAAATTCAAGGGGATTGCTCTAAAGAAATTGTTCTTTATCTGAAAGCAGTCAGTTTCCCACGGAAAGAGTGAAGATAGGTGTGGAGGCGTTCTTTCGCTATGGAAAGAAACGCCTATTTTTTTGCCATCTCCCGTTTGACGCGAATGAAGGCAATGAGCTGCATAATTTCATCTTCTGTTAAACGCTCGCCGTCGACGGTAATCGGAAACGGTAGGTTCGTGAGTTCCAACGTTTGTTGTTCGCCGTCGACGGCGCCAAGTAAATAATCGGTCGTTGTGCCAAATAAGATGGCGAGTTCTTTCACTGCTTCTAACGACGGCTGGCGGTAACCGGATTCATAGCCGGCGTATGTGCTTTTGGCGATATTTAACTG
>NZ_JAILZV010000044.1 GCF_023512315.1 Anoxybacillus sp. | reverse complement strand
GAGACAAGCATGCTGGCGCATGTGCTGCAAGTATACGCGCTCAACTGCGCTGACTTAGTGATGCTTGCGACGTTTGCATTTATGATTTCCACCGTTTTCCGCAACCAGTCGCTCGCGATTGGCTTGGCAACGTTCTCACTGTTCATCGGTCCGCAAATCACCTACTTCTTGTCGCTGAAATTTGACTGGGCGAAATATATATTGTTTGCCAATACGAATTTAGCGCAATATATTGACGGCACGCCGTTGGTGAAAGGGATGACGATGCCGTTTTCACTTGCGGTGCTGCTTGTGTATTTTGTCGCATTTAATGCGGTGACATGGTGGACGTTCCAAAAGCGCGACGTCGCGGCTTAAACGAACGTAAAAAGGGATTGTCTAGTCAGTTGGTTGCCTTAGTTATTGGATGCCCTCTTTTGTGATATAATGTAAAAAACAAATCGGTGCTGGAGTGAAATGAAGTGAAAAAAATGAGTATGTCTGAATTAAATGATTGGATTTTTTCACGCAAAGGAAGTGTAGAGCGGGATATATTAAAAGATGGAAGAGAACAACATGTGCGTTTGCGCCCACGCGACAAAGAGGAAATGCGTATATTAGATGAATTATGCATAAAACGATGGAAAAAAGCTGAACAAGAAGGAAAAATTCGATATTTGAACGAACGAGTGTGGTATTATGAATTCGATTAAAGAGGCGAAAGAAAAACTTCAGTCGCTTCGAATGAAAACATCGTTTGAAAAAATGGTTCAAGTGACAGCCATTTTAACGAAGCTGTTAGAGCCGTATCGCATACGTCCGATTATTGTTGGCGGTCTTGCGGTTGAAATATATACACGTGGCGATTATACGACCGTGGACATCGATTTAATTGTTAGTGACCGTGAAAAAGCAGGACAATTACTCACTCAACTTGGTTTCACTCCATCAGGAAGACATTGGTATCACGATGAATTGTTTGTTAGTGTGGAATTTCCAAATGATATGTTAGAAGATGCCGATGATGATAAAGTGATCGAGTTAAGATTAGAGGATGGGTTTTATGTATATGTCATCGGGATTGAAGACATTATATTAGATCGCCTGCGCGCATGTGTCCATTGGAAATCGAAATCCGATTGCGAATGGGCAAAAAGAATGGTTCTTCTTCATAAAGAGCGGCTAGATTTGACATATATGAAACAAGTAGCAAAAAAAGACGGAACAAGCAAACAACTAGAACAATGGTTGTAAACGAGAGCGGGTGTCGATGCCTGCTCTTGTTGTTGAGTCGCCTGTCGAATGATCTCGACACCCTGTGTTATAGGCTTTCCCGTCAATGAATTCCCACCGCCCGTCCTATTGAATACAATATTTTCACTGTCCCCACACGTCATTTAATCGTTGACGATTTTCTCGATAATAGTTATATTATTTAATAGTTAAATAGTTGAACTGTATCGAAAGAGGTGGTTGTTTGCGTAGCAACGTGCATGAGTTAATTGAGCGGTATTTGTCTGTTTCGTTTCTCGTCAACAAAAAAGCAGCGGCGCTTGTAAAGTGTGAACTAGATGAGATGACGAACGACCAGTATTATTTGCTTCGCTATATGAGCAAACGAAACGTTTGTACATCGAGCGAATTGGCGGCGGTGTTTGCCGTCAACAAAAGCGCGATTACGGCGATGACGAATCGGCTAGTCGAGAAAGAAATGATTCAGCGTCTTCGTGACGACACCGACCGGCGCGTCATTTATTTATCGCTAACGGAAAAAGGAAAAGCGTGGCTAGCGGAAACAGAAACAAAAATTCATCACCTAGTCGAATCGCTGATTACGCAATTTTCCGAAGAAGAAATTGAATCGTTTATTCAAACGTACGAAAAGTTAGCGAATATTTTACAAAATCTGGAGGAAACGAAATGAGAGCGATCGTGAAAGGAAAATGGTTCGTTTTGCTCGCGTGGATCGCAGCCGTCGTAGTGCTAGCGATGACGGCACCAAACATGGCCGACCTTGTGCGCCAAAAAGGGCAAATCACGGTTCCAAAAGGCTATTCTTCTTCTTTAGCCATCGACATTTTAAAAGAAGTGCAGCAAAAAGAACAAAAAGGAAACGAAACGAGCGTTGCCCTCGTTTTCCATCGGAACGGAAAATTGACGGACCAAGACTGGAAAGAAGCTGAAAAAGCGATTCAACAATTGGAAAAGGAGAAAGAAACACTCGGCATTACGCAAATTATTTCTCCGTTTCATGAAAAAGAATTGAAAGACCAACTTGTGTCTAAAGACAAAACGACCATTTTAACATCCATTAAATTAGACCGTCGCGACCGAAGCGCGAAAGAAATTAGCCGCGCGCTTTATAAAGCGATCGATAACATTTCCCTTTCTCACTATTATACGAGCAGCTGGATGATTGACGAAGACGTCATCGCCAGCTCGCAAGCGGGGCTAAAGAAAACAGAAGGGATTACGGTCGTCTTTATTTTAGTCGTCCTATTTGTCGTCTTCCGCTCGCTTGTTGCACCGTTCGTTCCGCTGTTGACGGTCGGGATGACATATATCGCTTCTCAGTCGATTGTCGCTTTTTTAGTCGATCGCATCGATTTTCCGCTTTCGACGTTTACACAAACGTTTTTAGTCGCGGTATTATTTGGCATCGGGACGGACTATTGCATTTTGTTATTAAGCCGTTTTAAAGAAGAACTTCCAAAGCATGAAACAAGAATAGAGGCGATTGTGGCGACATACCGTACCGCAGGAAAAACGGTCGTATTTAGCGGCCTTGCCGTCATGATTGGCTTTGCGGCGATCGGACTGTCGACCTTTAAACTATATCAATCTGCTTCGGCAGTTGCTGTTGGGGTAGCAGTGTTGCTTCTTGCGCTCATGACGCTCGTTCCGTTTTTTATGGCTACGCTCGGTCCAAAGCTATTTTGGCCAGCGAAAGGAACGCTTGAACATAAGCAAAGCAAACTATGGGAATGGGCAGGCCGGTTTTCGTTTGCGAAGCCACTTTTCTCTTTAGCGATTGTCGCAATCATTACGCTTCCGGTGCTATTCACCTACAATGGAAAGCTGTCATTTAACTCGATGGAAGAAATCGGCGACCATTATCCATCGGTTAAAGCGTTTCACATTATTGCCGATAGTTTTGACCCAGGCGAAGCAATGCCGACACAAATTGTTATTCAAAATGATGAAAACATGAATGCGCTCGACTATTTTTCCTTAATCGAAAAAATTAGCCGAGAAGTGGAAAAAGTGGACGGTGTCGATCACGTTCGTTCCGTTACTCGTCCAACGGGAGAGCCGATTGAGCAGCTATTTGTCACTGAGCAAGCAAAGCAGCTAAAAGAGGGGCTCGGAAAAGGAACGGACGGGATTGAGCAAATTCGTACAGGGCTTAGCAAAGCAAGTACAGAGCTTTCTGCATCGGCGCCAAAATTAAAACAAGCAACAAACGGAATCGAAGGGCTTGTGTCAGGAACGAATCAATTAAAAGCAGGCGTTGGTGAACTGCAAACCGGCTTAGCGCAGCTAGAGCAAGGAGTGCGAAGCGGGGCAGTTGGAGCAGGTGAATTAAAAGAAGGGCTTGCGACACTGCAAGACAATGCGAAAAAATTGCTTGCTGGCGCAGAGCAGCTATTGCAAGGGTACGAAGCAGCGAGCGGTGGATTGCAGTCGCTTCTTGGAAAATATAATGAGATGCAGACAGGGATGAACGGGCTAGCACAACAATTGTCTGCCATTAATAGCTCCCTTCAGCATATCGAACAAACGCACCCAGAGCTGCAGCAAGATGCGGAATATCAGCAAACGAAACTAGCGATGACAGAGCTCGCTAACCAGTCGCAGCAAATGGCTAGCGGGTTCGCGCAGTTAAATGGGGCGCTGCAGCAAACGAGCGCAGGTGTTCAACAAGCGAATCGTTCCTTTCAAGAGTTAATTATTGGACAAAAAGCGTTCATCGACGGAATGGCGAAATTACTTGCTGGTTTGGAGCAGTTGCAGCAAGGACTCAATCAAGCAGCGGACGGCCAGCAGCAAATGGTTCAACGTCTTCCAGAGTTTGAAAACGGGCTAGGGCAAGTGGCAAACGGACAACAACAATTGCTTACAGGCTTTTCTCAGCTTGACGGACAAATGAATCAACTGATTACCGGATTGGATAAAAGCGCGAACGGTCTTCAACAAGTCACAACCGGCCTAGCTTCGGCACAAGACTACTTGTCTGAGCTATCGTCCTCTCCTGATGAAGAGTTAGCTGGGTGGTATATGCCGAAACAAGTGCTTGATAGCCAAGAGTTTGCGCGAGCGAAAGAAGCGTATTTATCCAAAGACGGAAAAGTTGTTACATTGGATGTCGTGTTCCGGACGAACCCATACGCCACAAAAACGATGGAGAAAATTGATGATGTGAAGCAAGCTGTTGAACGGGCAGTCAAAGGCACGAAATTAGAAAACGCGAAAGTGGCGGTTGGAGGGGTCACAAGCATTTACTCGGATTTGCACACAATTTCCGATCAAGACTACGCTCGCACGGTCATGTTCATGTTTGCCGGAATTGCGCTCATTTTAATTGCGCTCCTTCGCTCGTTTGTGATGCCGCTATATTTAATTTTATCGCTCGTGTTAACGTATTACACATCGATGGCAGTAACGGAGTTGATTTTCGTTCATATGCTCGGCTATGACGGCATTAACTGGGCGGTTCCGTTTTTCGCGTTTGTCATTTTAATGGCGCTTGGCATTGACTATAGTATCTTCCTGATGGACCGATTCAATGAATATAAAGACCTTTCGGTGCAAGAGGCAATGATTGCGGCGATGAAAAACATGGGGACGGTCATCATTTCGGCGGTAGTCATTCTAGGCGGGACGTTCGCGGCGATGTATCCGTCTGGCGTGCTTTCGTTACTACAAATTGCGACAATTATTTTAACAGGGCTTGCGTTATACGCTTTCGTCGTACTTCCGCTATTCGTTCCTGTCATGGTGAAAACGTTCGGAAAAGCGAACTGGTGGCCGTTTTTGCGCTCATAAACGTAAAGAGGATGTCCCAAACGGGGCATCCTTTTTATTTAGAGAGAAGTTCACAGAGCTCTCCCCCTTCTAAGCGAAAGTGGGAGTAGTTCAAATATACGTAACATAAAGGCAAGGTTAGGTAGCTTTTTGGGTTACCGGTTCGCGATTCGCTGCGCTTTTTCTGTATTGGCAAAGTGAAACTTAGCGCATGAATGGAGAATCGCTTCGCCATGTGTTTGAATGAGGTAGGCAGCCGCTTTGTCAACTTGTTCCCCTGCTCCTTTTGGAAGCACGATTCCGACCGTTTCGCCTAAATAGTTTAGCTCTTGCAAAAATAAATAACGAGCGATAATTGATGCGGCGGCAACTGCGACATGAACGGTTTCGGCTTTTGGAATGCAATGGACGTGCTCACGAATAACGTTTTTCTCCCCTTCTAGATAGCGAAAATATAGGTTTCGCTCAATAAATTGGTCAATAATAATGGCGTCTGGTCGTTGGGAGAGTGTGTTCATGAGTTTTCCGATTGCTTCATTATGAAGCAGTGCCTTTATTTTCGTTTGCGGCATGCCGCGTTGTTGCCAACGGTTATACTCGGGATTGGTAAGGATAACCGACGCATAATGGAGATGGTCCATCAACGCTGGCGCAAGGCGAGTAATCATCTCATCTGTCAACTGTTTCGAATCTTTTACCCCTAATCGCTTCATTGTGGCGATTTGCTCTTTGGCGACATAAGCAGCAACGACAACGACCGGGCCGAAATAATCCCCTGTTCCGACTTCATCCGAGCCGATGGCGGATACGGTCGTTAACATTTCTTCGTTCGTTTGTTGCGAACGGAGGCTGCCATTCCAGCGTTCCGCCTCTTTTTCTGCGTCTTTCCCTTGAAACAACACTTTGCCAGAGCGGTAAGCAGTAATGATACAACCGGAAAGTTTCGCAACAAATAAAGCGCCTTGTGGTAGTTTTTCGACGAGATTAGAAGCATAATAGCGCTTCATTTCTTGAATCATTTGTTCTTTTGCCTGAACGACATAATTTGCCAACACTCTCACCTCTATCGATAGGTCATATCTTTTCATTATACCAGTGTTCATGGTATGATAAACAATAGGATTTTGCGGAATGGGGGAAAACCTTTGGGCGATCAACAAAAAACGCGCATCACTGTCGACATTTACGGACAGCAATATGCCATTGTCGGCACGGAAAGTTCTAGCCATATTCGGCTTGTTGCATCTATTGTCGATGACAAAATGCGAGAAATTAGTGCGAAAAACCCAACATTAGACGTAACGAAACTTGCTGTATTAACAGCAGTAAATTTTGTTCATGAATATATTAAGCTAAAAGAGGAGCATGACCGTCTCCTTCAGCAAATGAAAAAGGACGAGTGATGAAATGGTGGATGTAGCATTACTTTTCATCCTTTTTACAGGATTTATGATCGGATTAAAACGAGGATTTATTTTACAATTTATTCATATGACAGGGTTTATTGTTGCTTTTATCGTCGCTTATATGAATTATGAAAAATTAGTTCCAACGTTAAAATTATGGATTCCGTATCCGACGTTTGGCGACCCAGAGACGATAAAAATGTTGTTTGAAAGCGCTCATTTAGATGAAGCATATTATCGGGCGATGGCGTTTGCAATTTTATTTTTCGCGACAAAAATCGTGATGCAAATTATCGGCTCGATGCTTGATTTCGTGGCGCAACTGCCGCTTTTGCGGAGCATGAACCGCTGGGCGGGCGGCGCGTTAGGCTTTGTCGAAGTATATTTGCTTCTTTTTTTAATTCTTTACGTCGGAGCGCTTATTCCGGTGGAAGCGGTACAGACGAAATTGCAGCACTCTTTTATGGCGAGTTTCATTGTGAAACATACTCCGTTTTTCTCTGACATGCTCAAACAAATGTGGATTCGTTATATGGCATAGTCGCTTCTCTATGGATGTAGAGAAGTTTTTTGTCCTTTTGTCGAAAAACTTGTATCATTTTCTGTAATGAATCGTATGAAAAAACAGAAGGAACTTGGAAACAAAAGAGGTGACACCATTGCACGCACGTGTGTTAAAAGCATTGGAATTTGATAAAGTGAAAGCACAGTTACTCGAACACGTTTCTTCCTCGATAGGAAAAGAAAAAATTGAACAGCTTCTGCCGTCGACCGATATGGCAGAAATTATCCGCGCGCTTGACGAAACAGATGAAGCAACGACAGCGTTACGATTGCGCGGGCATGCCCCGCTCGGTGGAATATTCGATATTCGCCCAAGCGTCAAGCGAGCAAAAATCGGCGGCGTCCTTAGCCCGCATGAATTGCTTGATATTGCAAGTACTATGTATGCGAGCCGACAAATGAAAACGTTTATCGAATCGTTACAAGAAGAAAAAACCGAACTTCCGCATTTATTGCAATATGTCGAGCAACTAACAGCGCTTTTGGAAGTGGAACAAGCGATTAAGCAATGTATCGACGAGTACGGGGAAGTACTTGATCATGCGAGCGACCGTTTGCGCGCGATTCGCCAACAATTGCGGAACACAGAAGCGCGTGTGCGAGAAAAGCTTGAAGCGATCGTTCGTTCGTCTTCGGCGCAAAAAATGTTATCAGATGCGATTGTGACGATTCGTAACGACCGCTACGTCATCCCGGTGAAACAAGAATATCGCCACGCCTACGGCGGCATCGTGCACGACCAATCGTCTTCCGGGGCAACATTATTTATCGAGCCGCAAGTCGTCGTCGATTTAAATAACCAGCTCCAAGAAGCGCGCGTCAAAGAAAAACAAGAAATCGAACGCATTTTAACAGAATTGACGAAAAAAGTAGCAGAGCATGCGGATGCGCTTCTAGTGAACGTCGCCATTTTAGCAGACCTTGATTTCATTTTTACAAAAGCGAAATATGCCAAAAAGCTAAAAGCAACAAAACCGACCATGAATAATGACGGTTACATTCGCCTATTGAAAGCGCGCCATCCGCTCATCGACCAACACGTCGTCGTGCCAAATGATATCGAACTCGGCAAAAATTATACGACGATCGTTATTACCGGTCCGAATACGGGCGGGAAAACGGTGACATTAAAAACGATTGGATTATTGACGCTAATGGCGCAGGCTGGCCTTTTCGTTCCAGCGCTCGACGGTTCGGAGCTTGCCGTTTTTCGCACGGTATTTGCGGATATTGGCGATGAACAATCGATTGAACAAAGTTTAAGTACATTTTCTTCCCATATGGTCAATATCGTGGAAATTTTGCGTCACGTCGACCATGAAAGCCTTGTGTTATTTGATGAATTAGGGGCAGGTACAGATCCGCAAGAAGGGGCAGCGCTCGCCATTGCCATTTTAGACGAAGTGCGTGAGCGCGGGGCTCGCGTCGTGGCGACGACGCACTATCCAGAATTAAAAGCGTACGGCTACAATCGCAAAGGGGTAATAAATGCGAGCGTCGAGTTTGACGTCGATACGCTTAGCCCGACGTATAAGCTACTTATCGGGGTGCCGGGGCGAAGCAATGCGTTTGACATCTCCAAGCGGCTCGGACTGGATGAGCGAATTATTGAACGGGCAAAGGCGCAAATAAGCCAAGAAAGCAACAATGTCGAAAACATGATCGCCTCGCTTGAGCAAATGAAAAAGTTCGCAGAAGAAGAACTTGCCAAAGCGGAAGCGATGCGGAAAGAGGCGGAGCGAATCCGCAGCGAGTGGGAGAGCAAATGGGAAGAATTGAACGAAAAGCGCGACGAGCTAATTGATGAGGCGAAGCGGAAAGCGGCAGACATCGTGAAAGCGTCCCAGCAGGAAGCGGACGAAGTGATTCGTGAACTTCGCTATTTGCAAAAAGAAAAACTAGCTGAAATTAAAGAGCATGAGCTTATTGCAGCACGGAAGCGATTAGAGGAAGCAGCTCCGACCGTGACGAAGAAAGCGGTAAAGGCGAAGCGGACAAATCATGTGTTTCAGCCGGGCGACGAAGTGAAGGTCATTCATCTGAACCAAAAAGGCTTTTTGCTCGAAAAAGTGTCTAGCGACGAATGGCAAGTACAGCTTGGTATTTTAAAAATGAAAATAAAAGAAACAGACCTCGAATATATCGGTAGCGCTAAGCCGAAAGAAACGAAGCCGTTAGCGACAGTAAAAGGGAAAGATTATCACGTCGGCTTAGAATTAGATTTGCGCGGCGAGCGGTATGAGGACGCGATCGCCCGGGTGGAAAAATACATCGACGATGCCTTGCTTGCGGGCTATCCGCGCGTATCGATTATCCACGGGAAAGGAACGGGCGCGCTTCGCAAAGGGGTACAAGAGTTTTTGAAAAAGCATCGTTCGGTAAAAAATATTCGCTTTGGCGAAGCAACAGAAGGCGGCATCGGTGTGACGATTGTCGAATTGAAATAATGGGGGAGAGGGCGATGAACTCTTTTTGGGAGAATGAACTGGTGAAGATTGCTGCCAATTTTAGCGTAGCGGTATTGTGCATCGTCGTTTTTTTAGCGGCATTTGAATTAGTGACAAAATATCGGAATTGGGACGAAATTCAGCAAGGCAATGTGGCAGTGGCGATGGCGACTGGTGGGAAAATTTTCGGCATCGCAAACATTTTCCGCTATGCGATCGGTCATCATGAATCGCTTCTTTCAATGATCGGCTGGGGAGTGTATGGATTTGTTTTGCTACTGCTTGCTTATTTCATTTACGAATTTTTAACGCCGAAGTTTAATATTGACGAAGAGATTGCCAACGATAATCGCGCGGTCGGGTTCATCTCGATGGTGATTTCGATCGGGTTATCGTTTGTAATTGGTGAAAGCATTCGATAGATGGGAGAACGTCCGATGGAAACGTTAGCGAAAGTATTGTTCGTGTTGTGCGGGGTATTTTTAGCAATCGGGATTGTGTATTGGTTATTTTTTACGTAAAAAGCGTCTGTTCGCAGGCGCCTATTTTTTTAGTGTAAATTTTCAAAAAATATAATAAAATGAAAATAAATCGTCAATTATTAAAACGGAGGAGATGCTATGGAAAAACGTTGGTTGGCTCATTATCCGCCTCATATTCCGCATCACATTGATTATCCACCGAAACGATTGCCCGACTATTTGCGCGAAACGGCTGAGAAGTTTGGGACAAAAGAGGCAATTGATTTTCTAGGAAAACGATTAACGTTTCAACAGCTTTATGAACAGTCGTTAAAACTCGCCAACTACCTCATCGAGCTAGGGGTGCAAAAAGGCGACCGCGTTTCGATTATGTTGCCAAACTGTCCACAAGCGGTGATTAGCTATTATGGGGTATTGCTAGCTGGCGGCATCGTTGTGCAAACGAATCCACTTTATACGGAACGAGAGCTAGAACACCAACTAAACGATAGCGGTGCAACGGTGTTGATTACGCTGGATATGCTTTATCCGAAAGTCGCGAAAGTAAAGGAACGGACATCGCTTAAGCATCTAATCGTAACGACCATCCGAGAGTATTTGCCATTAATAAAAAAAATGCTTTACCCATTGGTGCAAAGAAAGCAAAACCAGCCGTTGGTGATAATTGAAGAAACAAGCGGCCAGCATTTGTTTAAGCGCATCATGTCCTCAGCGCCGGCAAAAGAGATCGCTGTGGAAGTCGATCCTGTTGAAGACGTTGCGCTATTGCAATATACAGGCGGAACGACCGGATTTCCGAAAGCGGCGATGCTCACCCACCGCAACTTAATTGCGAATACGCTCATGTGCGCCCATTGGATGTACCGTTGCCAAAAAGGGGAAGAAGTCATTTTAGGCGTACTCCCGTTTTTCCACGTGTACGGCATGACGACGATTATGAATTTATCGATTATGCAAGCGTATAAAATGATTTTGCTGCCAAAATTTGATGTCGAAACCGTCTTAAAAACGATCGAAAAGAAAAAACCGACGCTTTTCCCTGGGGCACCAACGATGTATATTGCGCTTTTAAACCACCCGAATTTAGCAAACTATGACTTATCATCGATTAAAGTATGTATTAGCGGTTCCGCCCCACTTCCGGTCGAAGTGCAGCAGAAATTTGAACAAATTACAGGGGGCAAGCTAATTGAAGGGTATGGACTAACAGAGGCATCGCCAGTCACCCACTCTAACTTTCTATGGGACGGCGAACGAATCAAGGGGAGTATCGGGGTGCCATGGCCAGATACAGAGGCGAAAATTGTATCGCTTGAAACTGGAGAAGAAGCAAATGTCAACGAAATTGGCGAGTTAGTCGTTCGCGGTCCGCAAGTGATGAAAGGCTATTGGAACCAGCCGTTTGAAACGGAAAGCGTCTTGCGTGATGGTTGGCTTTACACAGGCGACATGGGCTATATGGATGAACGAGGCTACTTCTTTATCGTTGACCGGAAAAAAGATATGATTATTGCGAGTGGCTACAACATTTACCCGCGCGAAGTAGAAGAAGTGCTATATGAGCATCCGAAAGTGCAGGAAGCAGTCGTCATTGGCGTTCCAGACGAATACCGCGGCGAAACGGTGAAAGCGTTTATCGTCTTAAAAGAAGGGATGCAATGCACCGAAGAAGAGCTCAACCAATTTATGCGCAGCCGTCTTGCTGCTTACAAAGTGCCACGCATTTATGAGTTTCGGAAAGAACTGCCGAAAACGGCAGTCGGAAAAATTTTGCGGCGTGCGCTTGCGGAAGAACATAAAAACAAGTAATATCAACGCTTTCAGCCATTGGCTGATTTTTTATCTTGACAAATAGAAAGGGGAATTTTTAAAATTAAAACATGAATGATTATTCATTCATATTTGAAGAAGGGGAATGCATGTTGAAAAGGAATAAACCAAAATATATGCAAATTATTGAAGCAGCGGTAGTCGTCATTGCTGAAAACGGCTACCACCAAGCGCAAGTGTCGAAAATCGCCAAACAAGCAGGCGTAGCGGACGGGACGATTTATTTATATTTCAAAAATAAAGAAGATATTCTCGTATCGCTATTCCAAGAAAAAATGGGCGCATTTATCGAAAAAATTCAGCAAGAAATAGAAGGAATTTCGCGTCCTTCCGAGAAGTTATATTTGTTAGTGAAAAAACATTTTGAATTATTGTCGGCAGATCGTCATTTAGCGATCGTGACCCAATTGGAATTACGGCAATCGAATAAAGAATTGCGTTTGCGCATTAATGAAGTGTTAAAAGGATATTTGCGCGTTATGGAGCAAATCGTCAAAGAAGGAATCGAAGCAGGCGAGTTTCGCCGTGACCTTGACGTTCGCTTAGCAAGGCAAATGATTTTTGGTACGATTGATGAAACGGTCACGACGTGGGTGATGAACGAGCAGAAGTACGATTTAGCTGCTTTAGCAAAGCCGGTGCATGAACTGCTGATAAGAGGCTGTTCGGCCTCTTGATTTTATAAAGGGGAGAGGAAAACATGGGGTTTTTTAGCGTGCATACGGAGGATTTTGTTGCGACGATCACTTTTTCGCGTCCTCCGGCAAATGCGTTGTCTTCCGCTGTTTTGAAAGAGCTTTCATCGTTGTTAGATGAATTAAAAGACGATGAACAAGTTCGCGTCCTTTTACTTCACGGAGAAGGAAGATTTTTCTCGGCAGGGGCAGACATTAAAGAGTTTACCGCTGTTTCTTCGAGCGAAGAAGCTGCTTCGTTGGCACGTGCTGGCCAGCAAGTGATGGAGAAGTTGGAACAATATCCAAAACCGGTCATTGCGGCGATTCACGGCGCTGCATTAGGTGGCGGATTAGAATTGGCGATGGGCTGCCACATTCGGCTTGTTGCGGAAAACGCAAAACTTGGGTTGCCAGAGCTGCAGCTTGGGTTAATTCCAGGGTTTGCTGGAACGCAACGATTAATGCGCTACGTCGGGTTCGGCAAAGCGTTAGAAATGATGTGGACGAGCGAGCCGATTACTGGAACAGAAGCAGTGCAATGGGGATTGGCGAACAAAGCAGTACCAGAGGAGAAGCTGCTGGAAGAAGCGAAAACGCTTGCGAAGAAAGTTGCCCAAAAGAGCCCGATATCTGTTCAAGCAACGATTCAGTTGCTGCAAGCGGCAAAAGCAAGTACATTCCACGAAGCCGTCGAAAAGGAAGCGGTCTTGTTTGGCAGCGTGTTTATGTCTGAAGATGCGAAAGAAGGCGTGCAAGCGTTTATTGAAAAGCGTCCAGCGCAATTCCGGGGCAAATAAAGCGATTATTTTTTGTCTAAAATTTACAGAATGTTTGAAACTGAACAAATGTTCCACAAACATAAGGAGGGGTTTCCATGAACATTTTCGTTTTAATGAAGCGCACATTTGACACAGAAGAAAAAATTGTAATTAATAACGGCAAAGTAAATGAAGAAGGCGCTGAATTTATTATTAACCCATACGACGAGTACGCAATTGAAGAAGCGATTCAAGTGCGCGACAAAGTAGGTGGAGAAGTAACAGTTGTTACAGTCGGCAACGAAGATGCGGAAAAAGAATTGCGCACAGCGTTAGCGATGGGGTGCGATAAAGCGGTGTTAATTAACCTCGAAGACGATGTCGAAGAAAGCGATCAATTTACGACGGCAAAAGTATTGGCAGAATACTTAAAAGACAAAGAGCCACACTTAATTTTAGCAGGAAACGTCGCGATTGACGGCGGTTCTGGACAAGTTGGCCCGCGCGTGGCAGAATTGCTCGGTATTCCGTATGTGACAACGATTACGAAACTTGACATTAACGGTGATAAAGCAACTGTCGTTCGCGACGTCGAAGGGGACGAAGAAGTGATTGAAGCATCGTTGCCACTGTTAGTCACAGCGCAACAAGGCTTAAACGAGCCGCGCTATCCTTCGCTTCCAGGCATTATGAAAGCGAAAAAGAAACCGCTCGATGAAGTAGAATTGGATGACTTAGATTTGGATGAAGATGATGTTGTGGCAAAAACGAAAACGGTTGAAATTTTCTTGCCACCGAAAAAAGAAGCAGGGAAGATTTTACAAGGGGAACTAACCGACCAAGTAAAAGAGCTTGTTACACTATTGCGCACAGAAGCGAAAGTCATTTAAGTTATTGGGGGGACGGAACATGACACGAAAAGTAATTTCATTAGCGGAAATTCGTGACGGATCATTACGAAACGTATCATTAGAAGCGATTGCGGCAGCAAAAACGATTGCGCAAGGCGGCGAGGTCGTTGCCGTATTAGTAGGGGAAAGTGTGCAATCGCATGCAAACGAATTAATTGCGCACGGGGCAGATCGTGTAGTCGTTGTCGAACATGCACAGCTAAAAGCATATACACCAGACGGATACGGCCAAGCGTTAATGGCGGTCGTTGAAGCGGAAAAGCCAGAAGGAATCGTATTTGGCCATACAGCGTTAGGAAAAGACTTATCGCCGAAACTAGCAACGAAATTAAACGCAGGGCTTGTTTCGGACGTCGTAGCGATTGAAGAAAAAGATGGAGAGTTATTGTTTACTCGTCCGATTTATTCCGGAAAAGCGTTTGAGAAAAAAGTCGTCAATGACGGTCTTATCTTTATTACTGTTCGTCCGAACAACATTCCAGCGCTTTCTCGCGATGATGCTCGCACTGGTGAGGTGACAACTCTCTCTGTCGACATTAAAGATTTGCGCACAATCGTGAAAGAAATCGTTCGTAAAACAGCAGAAGGCGTCGACTTATCGGAGGCAAAAGTGATCGTTGCTGGCGGACGCGGGGTGAAAAGTGAGGACGGCTTTAAGCCGCTACAAGAATTGGCGGATGTGTTAGGCGGAGCGGTCGGTGCATCGCGCGGCGCGTGCGACGCCGGCTATTGCGACTATTCGTTGCAAATCGGGCAAACAGGAAAAGTCGTTACCCCAGATTTATACATTGCATGCGGCATTTCCGGTGCCATTCAGCACTTAGCCGGCATGTCAAACTCAAAAGTCATTGTCGCCATTAACAAAGATCCAGAAGCAAACATTTTCAAAGTGGCAGACTATGGCATTGTCGGCGATTTATTTGAAGTCGTACCGCTATTAACAGAAGAGTTTAAAAAGCTGAAAGTCCATTCGTAATAAAAAGCGAGCAAAGCGCGTGTAGCTTTGCTCGTTTTTCAGTTATAATTATTTGGGGAACGCAAATATTACAAAAGGAAGCAAATCATTAGCACCTCATGCAAGAAAGTGGTATACTTTGCTTACACGAGTAATGAAATAGGAGGAATGAAAATGGCCATTGTCAATGCGACGGACCAAACGTTTGTAACAGAAACGAGCACAGGAGTCACGTTAGTCGATTTTTGGGCGCCTTGGTGCGGACCATGCCGCATGATTGCTCCGGTGTTAGAAGAAATTGATCAAGAAATGGGCGATAAAGTAAAAGTCGTCAAAGTGAACGTCGATGAAAACCCAGAAACAGCAGGAAAATTCGGCGTGATGAGCATCCCGACGCTTCTCGTCTTTAAAAACGGGGAAGTAGTGGACAAAACGATCGGCTTCCAACCGAAAGAAGCGCTCGTTAGCTTACTCAATAAACATTTATAATTTTTCAAAAGCAGTCCAACATTTTCTGGGCTGCTTTTTTAATTTTATTATTGACAGTGAAAATCGTTCTCTAATATAATCATAATCGTGAATGAAAATCGTTATCACACATCGGATTAAGGGGGATACATAATGAAGAACCGACAGTTAAAAGCAGTATTTGCGATGTTTTTACTGGCGGGGGGCGTATTAGCAGGCTGCGGAAACACAGAAAAAACAGCTGGAACAGAGAAAAAAGTAGAGAAAACAGAAGAAACCGAACAAGCGGAGAAAGAAGAGAAAGAAGAAGTCAATTACGGCGAAGCGTTTAAAGAAGCAGTGACAGAATTAGAAAAAGCAAAAACGGGCGAAAAAGTTGACTTTGATAAAGTTACCAACATCTACACAACAAAACTGCAAGCATTGGTACAAAAACGCGATGCCGAGTTTCAAGAAACGCTTGACCAACATATCACTACCGCATTAAACGCTGGAAAAGACGGCTCAATGGCACCGATGGTCGTCAAGCAACTTTTTGATAAATTAATGCAAAAAGTCTTTTATACGACAATTAAACATGAGTTTACTGAAGTGGAAGAACATTGGGGCAATAAAGACGAAGTAAAAGAAGAAGTGGAAGAGGCGAAAGAATTTTACGCGATTTTGCAATCGACGGTAGAAAAACGTGATGCAGCGTACGGCACAAACCTTGTCGATACGATTAACGGCGCCTTTTCCGACATCGAAAACGCGGTCGAAAAAGGGGACGCGTTAGCGTTTGCGCTCGGCAAACAAGTCGTCGATAAAACGTTGATGAAAACATTCTACCTTGCAACAGGTGCGCTTCCACACGGGTATGCATCGAAAACTGCTGCGGAGGCAAAAGAAAACGCAGAGGAAGCAAAAGTGGAACAAGCGGAAGGATGGGCGTTTTATCAATCCGTATATCCGTATATGAAAAAGCATGCAGCAGAAGAGGCGGATTACATTCTCAAACAATTTGACTTGCAAACAGATGTCAAAACGTTAGACCCAGTAGCTATTAATAAAGCGTTTATTCGTGGATGGGCAAAAGTAGCGCTCCATGAATATGAGGAGAGCGAAGAAAACTGGGGACAAGATAAATCAGCAGTGACAGCGCTTGAAGGGGCGTTATTTATCGATATGATGGGCAGCGACTTAAAAGCGCTTTTAGGAGAGCAAGCGTTCGCAACGTTGAACGACCAAGCACACCAATATTTAGAAGCGGCAAAAGCGAAAAACAAAGAAGAAGGCGAGAAATTGCTCAAACAAATCGAAGCGATATTGCATGCTGCAATCGAGAAAGCGAAATAACGAGTACGAAGCAAAAAACCTTGTGGGAGAGCAAGGTTTTTTGCTTTTAACATTTGTGGTACGATTAGTAGGGGAATACATCATGATGAGGTGGAATCATTGAATATTTTAGTAACAGGCGGTGCTGGATTTATCGGCAGCCATCTTGTGGCTCGCCTTCTTTCGTGCGGATATGATGTGGCGGTCATTGACTGTTTTCATCCTTATTATTCGATGGAAAGAAAGCGAAAACAATTTCAGACGCTGACTAGCGGGCACTGTGTTCAGCTATATGAAATAGATTTGTTGGAAGAGGAAAAAGTAGCACAAATTTTTCAAGCATATAAACCGAGTGTCGTGTATCATTTAGCGGCATTGCCTGGTGTTCCTAATTCACTTTTACAGCCGCTTGCATACGTCGATTACGACATTAAAGCGACGATTAATGTACTACAAGCAGCAGGAAACGTAGGGGTAGAGCATGTGCTGTTTGCGTCCTCTTCTTCCGTTTACGGAGATTTAGGCGAGATGCCATTGAAAGAAGAAATGGCGACTGGACGAGTTGTTTCACCGTATGCCGCTGCGAAATATGGCGCAGAATCGTTTTGTCATGCTTATGCGCAGTTGTTTGGCTACCAACTTACCATTTTCCGTTATTTTACGGTGTATGGTCCGTGGGGACGGCCAGATATGGCAATTAGCCGATTTATTCGGCAACTGTTGCGAAACGAAACGATTACGGTTTATGGAAATGCGGCTCGTGACTACACGTACGTCGATGACATTGTCAAAGGAATGATTTTGGCATTGCAGCGAAATGGAAGTAGCGATATTTTTAATTTAGGGGCAGGGCGTCCAATTGCGATGGATCAGCTGCTAAACTATTTGCGAAACGAGTTTCCAAACATGAAAGTGAACGGTGCTCCTAGCCGCCTTGGCGATGTAAAAGCGACATGGGCAGATATTACAAAAGCGCAACAAGCATTCGGCTATGAACCGACGGTTACGTTCGAGGAAGGACTAGCCCGAACGATTGCATGGGCGAAAACGCATGAATCGCTCGGAAAGGAAGGAAATCGATGAAAAAGGCATCTACATTTGAAAAAATAGCTGCCCGCTGCTGGAACTTGCTGAATGAGGGGAAGCCATTTACGCCAATTTTTGTCATCGGAACGATGATGTTGTACCATTTGCCGGACGTAGGCAACGTTCATCATCTTCAGTTGCTTTTGCTGAGTGCGTTAGTCGTTCTTCCTCTTTTTGCGATTTATTATGTGTATGATTTTCCGCTCTTTTTACGAAATTACTTATGGATTCCGTATGTAGCGTTTCTAATCATTTGGTCGTTTGCCGATGTGAAGTTACTATTATTGGCGGTTGGGCTTTACTTTTTCTTTACCGTCTTTTTTTGGGGAACGCTTTATTATCATTTGCGCATCGGGACGACGTGGTGGAATTTCACCCGCTTCTGGAAGCTCGTCTTAAAAAATAGCGATTCAACAAGCGGAAATGCCCAAGAACAGTTGCCAAAGTTTTTGCTTTTATTGTCGCTATGGCAATGGGCGTATGAACAACCGTCTGTTCCGCTTGGGCAGCTTGCCGTATTTTATTTCGCGATTTTTTTGTTTGCGTGGATACTTCATGCCAATTTATTTGATTGGAAACCGAAAGAAATTACGACGTATACGAATAACGTTGTTCCGACGACAGCCATCAACGACAAAGTGATTGTCATCGTCATCGATGGAATGCGCAAAGACCGATTTGAACAAGCAAACGCTCCGTTTTTAAAATCGTTACGGGCAAACGGTACGGAATTTACGCAAATGGAGACCGTCTATCCCGCTCGGACCGTCGTTTGCTTCACGTCCATGTTTACGGGAACGTATCCGTTTGAACACGGCATTCGTTCGAATATGGTATGGAAGCTAGGAATAAACGTCGAAAGCATTTTTGATTCGTTACGAAAAGTCGAGAAAAAAGGGCGGCTTCTTGGCATCGCCCATCTTGTCGACTCGTTCGGGGACGATGTGGAAACGGTAACGGCTGTGATGCATAACGATGTCGCAGACCGCAACATTATCGAGCGCGCAAAACTAGTGATGGACGAACAAGACCCTGACTTATTTATCGTGCAATTGATTGCGACGGATCAGACTGGGCATAGCCGTGGCGTATTGTACGATGAATATATTCAAAAAATTGAAGAAGCAGATCGGTTGATTAGAGAGTATGTCGAATGGCTCGAGGCACAAGGAAAACTCGACAATGCGACCATCATTATTTGTGCCGATCATGGTCAAGCAGATGGCATAGGAGGGCACGGCCATTTAGACGAAGGAGAGCGCTACGTGCCATTTTTTATGTACGGTTCTGCGATTGAACGCGGAAAGCGAGTGGACGAGAAAAAAAGTTTGGTGTCGGTCGCCCCGACCATTGCTTATTTATTAGGCGCACCATACCCGAGCCATAGCCGTGGTCCAGTATTAACAGAGGCAATACGAAAGAAGGGAAATGATGAAAACGCAAAAAGTGATCGTCTTTTTACCAGCATATAATGAAGAAAAGTCTATAGGTGAAGTCATTCGCAGTGTTCCGCGCCATTTTCATCCATATGTAGAAGTGCGTGTGCTCGTCATTGATGACGGCTCTACCGATCGGACGGTAGAAGTCGCGAAAGAGGCAGGAGCGGATTACGTGTATCAAATGCCAAAAAATAGCGGGCTTGGTGCGGCTGTCCGCCAAGGATTGCAACAATGCCTTCACCTTGGCGCCGATATCGGCGTCATGATTGATGCCGATAATGAATATCCTGCTGAACAAATTCCGGAGTTGCTTGCTCCTATTTTTAAAGGAGAAGCAGATTATACGATGGGCTCACGGTTTCTCGGGGAAATTCGCGGGATGAAATGGCACCGCCGGATGGGGAATTATTGTTTTACGTTTTTGCAGTCACTTTTGTTGCGAACGTGGATTTACGACGGTCAATCTGGCATGCGCGCCTTTTCGCGGCAAGCGATGGAACATGCCGACATTATTCATGATTACAATTATGCCCAAGTGTTGAC
>NZ_JAILZV010000043.1 GCF_023512315.1 Anoxybacillus sp. | reverse complement strand
ACCACTTTTTCATCGGTTAAAATGTCGATAATATCGTCATAACTGCCAGGGTCGCGCATAATGAAGCCGTCAATCATCGCATTTCCGACGTCTAACACGGCCTCGATGCAAACGTGGACGATTCGTTCCAACGCCAATTGCGCAATCTCATCGTTCCATGACGATTGTTGTTCATATAATGTGAGCAGTTTTTCCATATAGCACAACGTTTCTTCAATTTTTTTTCGATCCACAAAATACATGAAATGGCCTCCTTATGCAAAAAACTATTTTTTATTGTATTATAACAAAAGAAACCGGACACTTGCAGAAATGTTTGGTAAGATGAGGGTAATGGCTTTTAGGAGGTGGATAGCATGAACGAGCGTTTTTTCTTGTATGACGATACGACAGAAACGAAAACAAGATTTGTTAGTTTTCTCGGCGAGCGGCAACGCTTTGATTTAGCGATTGTGCAAACCGACCGGTTTTACGGCAAATATTTAGTGTTGGATATGCAAAGCAATCGCTTCGCCATTATCGGCCGTGATGATTTAGAAGAACCTGGGTATTTAGAATATGCTTATCGGTTAAGCGAAGAAGATGCCAATGATTTACGGTCGTTTTTGAGCGAGTTTGTTGGATAGCTTGGCGGATGGCAAGGAATATTATAACTAAATCCTTGCCAGAAAAGAGGGGACAGCGATGGACTATCGTGATTTTTCGAGTGTGGAAAAGCAGCGGGAGTTTTTAACAGCGGAAGAGTTTCCGGAAGGGCCGTATGGTCATCCACAAGGAAAAGAACGCCCTGTCGAAAACAAAAGCACGCCTTGGGAAGAAGGGCAACGGTATTATAGCGCTTTCAACTATGAGTACAAAGCGTTTCATCAACATATCCCCCGTCAAGACCCCGGCGCCCACCTACCGCATGACGATCCAACAAAGGAGGAACAGCCTCCGTATGGAGGGTAGGCTATTTCACGACATGTGAGATAGCCTACTTTTTTACTTTCTTTAACACAAAATACGCGCAGCCGAAGTTGCAATATTCATACAAATATTCAGATAATGTGCTGATTTTTGTGTCATATGTTGCTTTTTGATTATAGTCGTCAAAAAAGCCGCGCAACCGCAATTGATTATATCCCCAATCGCCTACAATATAGTCGTATTTATTTAAAATATCGGCATAACGCGCCCGAAACGCTTCTTCATTAAACCCATTTTTCACATTCTCAATCAGCTCGTAGCACGTATTATTGACGCAAATCATTTATCTCACCTCCCTTTTATGATAAACGATACTGCGTTCCCAATCAATTACTGTGATAAGACATCGAAACGAAAGGAATGATGTAAACGAGGAGGTGTTAGCATTGAAGAAAGCATTGGTCATATCGCTCGGTGCAGCCATTTCGCTATCTGCTTGTGCACAAATGGCAGAGAATACTCGCGATACATTGTATCCTCGGAATGGAAATACCATTAACGTCACAGACCGAAACGATTTATATAACGTACAAGGGCTTCCGAACGGAACAGATTCTCGGTTGAATAATTTCGGTTACGTTCGCCATCAAAAAAGTCCTGTACCCGGAGGAATGAATAACGTCGGCAACCTGCCAACGCTCAATCGCGAGCGGGTCGCCGATCTGATTAGCAAGCTATGCATACAGTTGCCAAACGTCAACGACGTCGCTACGCTCGTCACCGATGAAGAGGTGTTAATTGCTTACGATACCGATACAAAAAACCGGTTTGAAACGGCCGATCAAGTGAAAAAAACCGCCCTTTCCGTCGTGCCGCGCTACTATCACGTATATGTCGCAGATGATCCGCGCATGATGAAAGAAATTGAACGGTTCGGTCGGCTCGATTCCAATAGCCGAAACATTAACCAAATTATTGATACGACAATTAGAGAAATGTTGAAATATCCGCAAGGTCGCAAGTTAAGCGACGGGGAAAATGAAAACGGGGAAATGATTCATGAAATGAACGACCATTTAGATCGCGATTTCCGCGACGGTACACCGAACCCGAAGCAAACGATGAGCAAATAAAACCTTAATGCGCGCTTTTCAATCATAAGAAAAGCGCAAAGCGCCCGCCTATCGGCGAAGAGCGCACAAGCCCCACCGAGGAGGCTCTCGAACCAAGCATGGCTTGGTTCTGCGTGGGTAAGCTCAATGAAGCCAATCAGTGTGCCGCCGAAAGAAGGGGCGGAGCAGATCACACCGATGGCGCTTGGAGCTAGACATGAATCCGAAGTTTTCTTTCTTATCTTTTGAAAAAGGGACCCGTTAGTGAGTCCCTTTTTGTTATTTATTTCTTTGGCTAGTTGCCGCACTTACTTGCTCATCCGCGTGATACGACGAACGGACAAGCGGACCTGCTTCACAATGGCTAAATCCTTTGCTTAACGCGATTTCTTTTAGTTCCATAAACTCATGTGGATGGTAATATTTTTCGACTTTTAAATGTTTTTTTGTCGGCTGTAAATATTGTCCGATCGTTAAAATATCGACATTGTTTGCACGCAAATCGTCCATCGCTTCGATAATTTCTTCTTTCGTTTCGCCAAGCCCAATCATAATGCTTGATTTCGTTGGAATATCTGGCTGCAACTCTTTCGCACGGCGCAAAAACTCTAAGGAACGCTCGTACGTTGCCCGTGCTCGTACTCTTGGCGTCAAACGGCGGACGGTTTCAATGTTATGATTTAAAATATCTGGACGAGCATCCATTAAAATTTTTAAGTTCTCGTAAACACCGCCCATATCGGAAGGAAGCACTTCAATCGTCGTTAACGGGTTTTTGCGGCGGATCGCCCGTACGGTTTCCGCAAATACGGCAGCCCCACCGTCTTTTAAGTCGTCGCGTGCTACCGCTGTCACAACGACATGTTTTAAATTCATTAACCGAACCGAATCCGCTACACGCTCTGGCTCTTGCCAATCTAATTCTGTCGGCAAGCCCGTTTTCACCGCGCAGAAACGGCAAGCGCGCGTACAAACGTCGCCTAAAATCATAAACGTCGCTGTTTTTCTAACCGCCCAACATTCATGAATGTTCGGGCATTTCGCTTCTTCACATACAGTATGCAGCTGCTTTTCGCGCATCATTTTCTTCAAGCCGGTATATGTTTCATTCGTATTTAGCTTTATTTTCAACCATTCCGGTTTCCGGACACGCTCTTCATTTGTTGCCATGGCTCACACTCCAGTCGTTGATTTACACTTTTCATTATAAAAAAAAGCAGGGGCGAACTCAAAGAAAATTGTCACGTACACGTCACTTACCAATTTTTAATATTTATGAAAATCGACAATCGCTCCAAACTAACAGTATGAGAGTCATGGAAAGGGGGGCAAAACTGTGCGTATCTTCATTAGTTGGATTACCGCTATCTTTTTATTGATGGCTACTTCATGGACAGCTTTAGGAAAAGAACTAGACGCCAATGAAATGTACGCCAAACGCATGGAACTTTATAAAAAGGCAGAAGCTGTTTCGCTTATTCCGTGGTATTATTTCGCCGCGATTGACCAATATGAGCGAAACATCCGGCTTGTCCGTCGCGATCTTCCGAAAGCAACAGGGGTACTCGGCATTTACATTGCACCGGAACGATGGGCAGGACCATTAAATAAAAATAAGAACGATACAAATCCGTTTACGATTTCTCAATTTGGCGGGCTTGGGATCGATGGGAATGGCGATGGAGTCGCCAATTCGAATGACGATGAAGACGTTATTTTTGCCATTGCTCGTTATTTGCAAACGTATGGCACCGACCATGAGCATATCAAAATTGCTTTATGGGACTATTACCAACGAAGCAAAACAGTCGATTTAATTTTAGGAAAGGTGAAAATTTACAAGACGTACAAGTCGCTTCAACTCGATGACCATGCATTCCCGCTTCCACTCCGCACGAATTATACGTATAAAGATACGTGGGGCGATGCGCGTGGCTGGGGAGGAAGACGCATTCATGAAGGAACGGACATTTTCGCTCATTATGGGGTGCCTGTTCGTGCAACATGCTACGGCATTGTTGAGTTAAAAGGATGGAATAAATATGGCGGTTGGCGCGTCGGGATTCGCGACATTAACAATACGTACCATTACTTCGCCCATTTAAATGGGTTTGCCCGCAACTTGCAAGAAGGACAAGTCGTCGAGCCTGGAATGATTATTGGGTCGGTCGGCAGTTCTGGATACGGCCCCCCTGGAACAGCCGGAAAATTCCCACCGCATCTTCACTACGGGATGTATAAAGATAACGGCTATACCGAATGGTCGTTTGATCCGTACCCGCATTTAAAAATGTGGGAACGGGCAGAAAAGAGACAGAAAAAATAAAGGGGGAGGAACTAATCGGTTCCCCCTCTCATTGCACTGGAATTTCAAACGACGGACCTGAATTCGAGCCATTATTATAAAAATTCGGCACTTGCCCTTGAATAATCCGCATCGCCACCGGAATGTTTTTTGATACAGTCGTCGGCTTCGTCGCAAAGGGCATGATGACTTGCACCGTCACTTCAATGTGAATGTCGACTTCTACTAATGCATTGTTAATCCCAAACGGCTCAATCGTTTTTCTTACGTCGGACATTACATTGCCGACAGCGTAAAAACGAACAGGGACACGCGGGCCAAGGTTGCCAAGCAACGCGTTATTCGTCGCTTGCCCAACTGGGATGTAATAAATAATTCCGTCGTTTTTCTCCCCATTGACTTCGGTATTAGGAATTTCTAATTCATGCAAATCACCTTGTGAAGCCATTTTCATTTTTTTTTGCACCCGAGTAGTCGTCTTCCCTAAAATTCGGCTAACAACTGCTCCATTAAAATCTACAGATGAAATGCGTCCATCTTTGTCTTGTTGGACAGTAATTAAATCTTTCACGTCTAACCCTTCTTCTGTGATTAGCTCGTTAATGGCACTGTCAATGACAAGGTTGGCAATTCGTTTCGTCTCTTTTTCCGCGAGCCGCATGAGCGTTGGTTCGATACCTTTATTGATGATCCAAAGGCTTATCGCTGTGGCGATCATAAAAAAAACAGCTGTCAATAAAAATACGTAACGAAAGGGAAGCGGCCCCCTTTTTGGTAAACGCCCCAAGCAAATCCCCCCTTACAAGCTATATGTATGCTCATGAGGGGGGACTTTTGTTATTTTTTAACGCATTTTTAACAACGCATCTTTTCCTTTCATGCCTGTTGTAATTCCGAGTTGTTCAGCAGCGATGGTCACCGATTCCAACGGAGCTTCCAATAGCTGCTCAATCGTTCGTACCCCTACCGCTCTTGCGGCAATAATGCCGCGGTCTTTTAGTTTTTCGTTTAACAGCGCAACATCTAGCGCTCCGCACATGATATACCCTTTATCACTTGTCACCGCAAGCAAATTCGTTTTCGGTAACTGCACAGCAATTGCTGTAAACGGATAGTTGTCAATAATAATCGGATAGACGGTAATCATGGAAACACCCCTTTCCTTCTTTCAATGTATGAAACAAGGAAAAAAGTGTGCCTATTGACGTTGCGAAAGCTTCCATGCCAATACGTCGCGCAAAAACTCCGGCATGTAATAAATTTTGTTCGGTGCTCGCTGAATTTCTGGATAAAAGCGACCGAACGTGAACATGTCAATCGTCGCCACTGCGTATGTTTCATCCGGATGAATCTCCCGACCATTAATGAAAATACGGCGAATGTGCGTCGTTCCGTCGGCTAAGTTTTCCGTCTGCAATGTTACACCGTCATACACCATTTCCCCCATCACTTTTCCACGAAATCCAAACCCTCGGACAGAAAGATGCTTCATTTTCTCCGTATGTGCCTGTAAAATCACTTCTTTTAGTTCATCGCCTTTTAAATACACTTTACACGGGTTAATCGGATGCGGACAAATGCGGTGCAAATCTTTTTTCGTCACTACACCTTTTGAAAGTGGCTCTAGCAGCACGCCAGCATTGACCATACCGATGTCGCCATCACACCATTCGCGCAACGCAGACGCTAATAGCTCGGCAAACGGAGAAGGGGCAAACCACTGTAATGGTAAGTCCGCAGAAAGTTCAGCGACGCGTTCTTGCTCGAGTTGACGTAAACTGTTTTGCTCGAGTACGTGCAATGTTTGTATCGTTTGTTCACAAAGAGGGAGTGGCTCTGTTTCAATAAGTGCCGCTTTTAGCACGTCATTTATTTCGACGAAGCCGATGTACTGACCATATTTCCCTGCCCCACATAGCAGGGTGTTATTGACCCACTTTCCTTCCGGCAACACGTGATGCGTATGCCCACCAAGAATAAGATCAATGCCCGGAATCGTCTGTGCAATCGTTTCATCGTCTGTCATCCCTAGATGGGAAAGCAACACAACAACGTCTGCCTGTTCTCTTACTTCTTCTACAAGCGCAGGCAGCAGATCGAACGGAGAGACAACAGACCAACCAAGCAGTTCATAAAATTTCATAAAATGTACGGTCACGCCAATTACGCCAATACGAAACGTATCCGAAACAGGAATAATCGTATACGGCTTTAGCCAAGACGGGCGATCTCCGTTTTTTTCAAAGACGTTGGCGGCTAAAACAGGAAAACGAGCCGCTTCATAAAGCGTGTCGAGTTCTTTATGATCGAGCGTAATGCCTTCATTATTGCCAAACGTCACTGCATCATAGCCTAATTCGTTCAACAGCTCAACGTTCGCCTTGCCGCGCGTCGCCTCCGTAATCGGGTGAAAGCGGTCGATGAAATCGCCGATATCAAACAAAAGCATCGTTTCTCCCTTTTGTGCATGCTCTTTTCGCTTTTGTTGCAAAAATGCCACGATTTTCGGCCAATTTTCAAAATGGCTATGCACATCGTTGGTGTGATATATATAAATTGGTTGTCTCAACAAGCAACACCGTTACAGAAAACTTACAAGACTTTACAAAAAACTCATAAAAGTCTATGTTTCCTTCCTTGTTCATCGCGCCCGATTTCGCGAAAAGCTACTCTCGTTTGCTTGGCGCTCCGAAGGCTTCACTTCCCCACTAACGAATGGGTACATGGTCATGTCACATCATGGATTCGGCATAGTTTTTCAAGTTGATGCTTGCATTCCAATCGCGATCGATTTCTATCCCGCAAGCTTCACAGCGGTACGTTCGTTCGGATAGAGAAAGCTTCTCTTTTACATGACCGCAACGGCTACACTTTTTGCTTGACGGATAAAACCGATCCGCCACGATCAACTCGATGCCATGCCATGCACATTTGTACGTCATTTGCCGCTTGAACTCGTGGAATGTTTGTTGTTGAATCGCTTTCGATAGCTTCCGATTTTTTAACATGCCACTTGTGTTCAAGTCTTCCATCACGACATACGCTGGCTTGGTTTTCACCAACGTCGTTGTGAGGTGGTGGGTGTAGTTTAGCTGGATGTTTTTTAGCCTTCGGCGTTTTTTCAACACAAGGAATTCATATTTCTTGATGTTTTCCGTTTTTCTGTAACGGAATTCACCTCCTTCGATTTGGACTTTGTTCATTTCATATTTTCGCGACAGCTTTCTTTGCAGTCGCTTGATTTGTTTTTCAAGTTTTTTCACTTCAGGTGTTTGGTTGATGTTTGGAAATGTCATCCCATTGCTGACGGTAGCTAACGATTTTATCCCTAAATCAATGCCGATGCCTTCGTTGTACGTTTCATGCTTCACTTCCACTTCCTCTACACCGACGGTTAAAAACCAGTTCATCCCGTCAAACACGATGCGCGGATTGACGTATTTTACATGGTTTCCATGCGGAATACGTCCTCGTTCCGCCAAACGAATCCAATTCACTTTTTGCTTGTTTTTCTTCTTAGATGGGGTGAGTTTTTCTAGTTTCACGTGCGTATCGGTCACTTTGATTTTGGCGGTGTCTTGATAAAAACTTGGGCGTGTTCGTTTCTTCGTTTTAAACTTCGGAAACTTCGCCCGTCCTTCAAAAAAGTTTTTGTAGGCTTGACACGCATCTTTGATTGCTTGTTTTGTGAGGTTGTTGGAATAATGGTTGAGCCAACTGTACTCTTTCGTTTGTTTCAGCTTCGTTAGCCTTTTTCTTAATTCACCATCCCTTAAAAATTTCCCACCTTGTTTGTAGTTTTCTTGTTGTTGTGCTAAAGCAAAGTTATACGCCCATCTCGCAACACCAGCGCACTCCAATAATTTTGTTTGTTGTTTATGATTGGGAAGAAGCATAACTTTAAATGTTTTAATCATTTTCCGTCAGCTCCTTCATCAGCTTCTTGGCTTTATCCGCTCTTTTGCCTTGCAGTTTACAGCTAAATACGGTTATTATTTGTACTAAATCTTCGACAAGTTCTTGCTCTTCTGTTCTTTCTGTGTTGTCAATGATTTCAATTTCCACTCCATAACGCTGACAGATTTGCTCAATCAACTCAAATCCAAAACGAACCAGACGGTCTTTATACAGAATAACCACTTTTTCTACTTCGTTGTTGCAAATCATGTCAATTAATTTGCTTAAACCCTTTTTATTGTAGTTCATTCCACTTCCAATATCAGATATGATTTCAAATTGATACCCTTTGGCTATCATATATGTTTTCACATGTTCTATCTGTCTTTCTAAATCATCTTTTCGTTTTTGACTTGAAACTCTACAATAACCGATTACTTTTTTCTTTAAAGGTTGTTTACGTATACCAAGAAAATGATGAAGCTGTTCTTCCGAATAATATCTAAATCCAGATGGGGCTATATAAGCAGGTTTTAATCTGTTGTTTTTATCCCAATTTCTCAAAGTCTGTTCTGTTTTTCCTATTAATTTAGCAAACTCTCCTATGGAATAATATTTCATTTATACCACCTCTCTATATACAATTATGCTCTATGTTTTATAAATTGTATATAGAGTTTTATATATTTTATAAAAACATTTTAACTGTTACTCACCTCTTTTACGAAATCCCTTGAATGACGAGGCGAACCCCAAGCAAAATAAGCACCATCCGCAAAATAAAGACGACGGTGTTGCTTTTTAGCCGTTTGTTCAGCCACGCGCCTGTTTTCGCCCCAAACCAAACACCTGGCACAAGCAAAAGGACAAACCACCATTGCACATTCCCCATCACCATATGGGTCACAGAACTGACGAGCGATGATAAAAAGACGATGAGCATGGATGTTGCCACCGCAACGTGCGGCGGGAAGAAAAACAATAAAATCATCGCAGGAACCATTAGCGAACCGCCACCAATGCCAAATATTCCACCAAAAAAGCCGACGATAAATGCCATCGCAATCGCTGTCATCGGGTGGTAGCCGTACGTCACAGCAACCCCTTCATTCGTTATATATGTACGCGTGACGCGGAAATGCTTTTGTTTCGACTGGTTCGTTGCTTTTTTTGTGAACAGAAGTAAAAAAGAAACACCAATCAGAAAAAGCCCGAAATAAAGTGAAAAATGTGCCAAACTTAACGATTGGTTGACCCACGCGCCTAACATGGCACCTGGCCCACTACCGATAAAAAAGAGTAGCCCACTTCGATAATCGACCATTTTCTCTTTCATATAGGACAATGTCGAGGAAAGCCCGTTAAAAATAATGACAACAAGCGACGTGCCTACCGCTACTTGCGGAGAAACTGCCGGTATGAGATGTGCCGCTCCTAAAAACAATAGCGACGGAACGATAATGACGCCTCCCCCTAAGCCAACTAAACTGCCAATCGTTCCTGCTAAAAAACCGACGAGTAAAAGCAATGCATACATATCCCCATCTCCATTACATCTATTTTTTCTCGTTCTTTCCCACTCGTTCAGCTAAAATAAGTCTAATTGCCGTGGCGCTAAGCCGGTATATTCTATGCCAAGTAACTGCATGAATTGTTTCGCATTATCCGCCGCATCCCCACCGGAGTTATTGTTAAACAAGATGTAAAGATCCGTCGTTTGCGTTTCTAATTGACGAATATGCGCCACCCATTCGCGCAACTCTTGTTCATTATATCGATATAAATAGCGAACGGCTCGCCAATTTTCCCCGCTCGTCGCTTTGTTCCAGCCGTATACGTTGCGGCCGTGCAGCCGAATTAACGTTTTATCGCGGTCGGTCGGATGTAATACGGTCGGAATAGAGCCTTCGCCAGCTTGCGGCTCGTCACAAATCGTATGAATCCACCGTTCGGCGCGCATAAATTGTAATGTTTTTTCATAAAACGGAGGCGAGAACCACGACCGATGACGAAACTCAAGCGCAACCGGTACCTCGCCCATCCGCTCCCGACACCAGCGCAAATAAGCGACATGCTCCTTTCGGCAATCAAACCATGGCGGAAACTGAAAGAGCACCATCGCTAACTTTCCTGCTTCCATAAATGGCGCAATCGACGTTAAAAACGCAGTAAACATATCGTCTTTGCTTTCATATGGAATTGCCCCACGTTCGTGTCCTGTCATCCCTTGGTATGCTTTCACGACAAAGCGAAACAACGCAGGCGTTTCCCGCACCCACTTTTCAACATTTTGCTTCGGTTGAATGGCATAAAAGTACGAATCCACTTCCACCGTTGGAAAATGCGCCGCATAGTGTTGCAATTTTTCTTTCGCAGACAACCTTGACGGATAAAGGCTGTTATGATCCCCCCAGCCAGTAAGTCCGATATAAATCATCCTCATCACCTTATTTCCATCATACCATACTCGCGTGGAAAAATGATGTAAAAAACCGGTCATTCGCTTGCACGAATGACCGGATGTTTAAACGATTAACCGATAGAGCCTTCCATTTCAAACTTAATGAGACGGTTCATTTCCACCGCGTATTCCATCGGAAGTTCTCTTGTAAATGGCTCGATGAAGCCCATGACGATCATTTCTGTTGCTTCTTGTTCAGAAATGCCGCGGCTCATGAGATAGAATAATTGCTCTTCCGACACTTTCGACACTTTCGCTTCATGTTCGAGCGAAATGTTGTCGTTTAAAATTTCGTTATACGGGATCGTATCTGATGTTGACTGGTTATCCATAATGAGCGTATCACACTCAATGTTTGAACGTGAGCCAGATGCTTTGCGCCCGAAATGAACGATGCCTCGATACGTCACTTTTCCACCTTGTTTAGAAATCGATTTGGAAACAATTGTCGACGACGTGTTCGGCGCTAAATGAATCATTTTCGCTCCTGCGTCTTGATGCTGTCCTTTTCCAGCAATCGCAATTGAAAGCGTCAATCCACGAGCGCCTTCGCCTTTTAAAATGACCGCTGGATATTTCATCGTCAATTTCGAACCGATGTTTCCGTCAATCCATTCCATCGTCGCATTTTCTTCGCAAACGGCACGCTTCGTCACGAGGTTAAAGACGTTGTTCGCCCAGTTTTGAATCGTCGTATACCGGCAATACGCACCTTTTTTCACGATAATTTCAACGACCGCGCTATGGAGGGAGTTCGTTGTATACACTGGCGCCGTACAGCCTTCAACGTAATGAACGTGCGCGCCTTCATCGACGATAATTAACGTCCGCTCAAACTGCCCCATATTTTCCGAGTTAATGCGGAAATATGCTTGTAACGGCGTATCGACTTTCACACCTTTTGGCACGTAAATGAAAGAGCCGCCTGACCAAACAGCAGAGTTTAACGCCGCAAATTTATTATCTGTCGGCGGAACGACTTTCGCCCAATGTTCACGGAAAATGTCTTCGTTCTCTTTTAGTGCCGAATCCGTATCTTTAAAAATGACCCCTAATTTTTCAAGGTCTTCTTTCATGTTATGGTAAACAACTTCCGATTCGTATTGTGCCGATACCCCGGCTAAATATTTTTGCTCTGCTTCTGGAATCCCAAGTTTATCGAACGTCGCTTTAATTTCTTCTGGCACTTCGTCCCAAGAACGTCCTGATTTTTCTGACGGTTTCACATAATACGTAATTTCGTCAAAATTTAAGCTCGACAAATCGCCGCCCCATTGCGGCATTGGCATGCTGTAAAAAATATCTAACGCTTTTAAGCGAAATTCAAGCATCCATTGCGGCTCATTTTTCATGCGCGAAATTTCTTCGACGATTTCTCGCGTCAATCCGCGTTCGGCACGGAAGACAGAAACGTCTTTATCCGCGAACCCATACTTGTATTCACCGATCTCCGGCATTTTTTTCGCCATTTCCTTCGCCTCCTTGAAGTCATTCACTGTTGTGAATGCAATCCTTTTTCCATCGCTTTCCAAGCTAACGTCGCACATTTGATGCGCGCTGGAAATTTAGACACGCCTTGCAGCGCTTCAATGTCCCCTAAATCTACCGAATCGTCGTATGCTTTTCCTTGCATCATGTCTGAGAAAATTTGCGAAAGCATAAGCGCTTCTTCAATCGTTTTTCCTTTAATCGCTTGTGTCATCATCGACGCAGACGACATCGAGATCGAACAGCCTTCTCCTTCAAACTTTGCGTCGACAATTTTGCCGTCTTCCACTTTCATCGTTAAATGAACGCGATCCCCACACGTTGGATTGTTCATGTTAATTTCCACATTTTCATCGTCAAGAACCCCGCGGTTTCTAGGGTTTTTATAATGATCCATAATGACTTGCCGATAAAGTGTGTCTAACGGATTATTAAAAGACATGGCTGAAATACTCCTTCGTTTTCTTTAATGCCACCACTAAGCGGTCAATGTCTTCTTCTGTATTATAAAGATAAAAGCTAGCGCGTGCCGTTGCCGTCACGTTGAGCCATTTCATGAGTGGTTGCGCGCAATGATGCCCTGCTCTTACCGCAATCCCTTCCGCATCTAATACAGTCGCCACATCATGCGGGTGCACGTCGGCAAGGTTAAATGTCACTAATCCTGCCCGTTGTTTCGGTCCGTAAATCGTCAATCCCTCGATCACAGAAAGCTGTTCCAATGCATATTGCGCCAACTTATGCTCATGGGCGGCAATGTTGTCCAAGCCGATTTCTTCTAAAAAGTCGATGGCTGCGCCTAACCCGATGGCTCCAGCGATAATCGGCGTTCCGCCTTCAAACTTCCACGGTAGTTCTTTCCACGTCGATTCATACAGGCCGACAAAATCAATCATTTCGCCGCCAAACTCTACCGGTTCCATTTGTTCAAGCAATGCCCTCTTTCCATATAATACGCCAATTCCGGTCGGTGCACACATTTTATGCCCAGAAAACGCTAGAAAATCGCAATCTAACTCTTGCACGTCTAGTTTCATATGCGGGGCACTTTGAGCGGCATCGACAACCATGATCGCCCCGTTTCGATGGGCAATTTCCGCAATTTGCTTAATCGGGTTAATCGCACCGAGCACGTTCGACACTTGCATGACAGAAACGATTTTCGTATTCGGTGTCACCGTCCGTTCGACGTCGTCTAAACTAATCGAGCCATCTGCCTGCAACGGAATATATTTTAATGTCGCGCCTGTTTGTTTAGCGACTTGCTGCCATGGAATGATGTTACTATGGTGCTCCATATAGGTGATGACGATTTCATCGCCTTCACGCAAATTTGCGCGTCCGTAGCTTGCGGCCACCGTATTCAACGCAGTCGTCGTTCCACGCGTAAATATAATTTCTTGCGTCGATTTGGCGTTAATAAATTTCCGTACCTTTTCACGCGCCCCTTCATATGCATCGGTCGCTTTCGTCCCGAGCGTATGCACGCCGCGGTGCACGTTCGAGTTATATTCGCGATAATATTTCTCTAGCGCTTCAATGACAGGAAGAGGTTTCTGAGAAGTAGCTGCGCTATCCAAATAGACTAATGGCTTGCCATTCACTTCTTGCGCTAAAATCGGAAACAGCTGACGAACCTCTTTTGCATTCATCATTTAACTTTCCTTTCGATAATTTCAATTAATTGCTTTTTAACGCCTTCTAATGGAATTTCATTAACAACCGGTGCTAAGAAGCCGTGAATAATTAATCGCTCTGCTTCCTTCTTCGGAATTCCGCGGCTCATTAAATAATATAGCTGTGTCGGATCGACCCGTCCGACTGAAGCCGCATGCCCTGCTGTCACATCGTCTTCGTCGATTAAAAGAATCGGATTCGCATCGCCGCGCGCTTTTTCGCTTAACATTAAGACGCGCGATTCTTGTTCTGCGTTCGACTTCGATGCCCCGTGTTCAATTTTGCCGATGCCGTTGAAAATCGATGTCGCGCTATCTTTCACCACGCCATGTTTCAAAATGTATCCTTCCGTATGCTTGCCGTAATGAACGACGCTCGTTGTAAAGTTTTGCGTTTGCTCCCCGCGGCCAACAACGACCGTTTTCGTATCGCCATACGAACCGTCACCGATTAAACGAGTAATGTTTTCTGAAACGGTATCGCCATCGTTCATCAAGCCGAGCGCCCATTCAATGCGACTATGACGTCCTGTGACGCCGCGGCGGTTTACATAGACGGTCGTTCCTTTCGCCAAATGATCGACTGCCGCAAAAAAAACTTGAGCGTTGTCGTTAGCAAACACTTCTGCGACAATATTAGCAACCGCGTTCGCCTCACCATGGATAGAAAGATAGTTTTCCACATAGGAAACTTTGCTGTTTTCTTCTGCAACGACGATGACGTGGTTAAATAGAGCCGCTTCTTTGTTTTCTTGCATATACACAGCTTGAAGCGGGGTTTCTACTTCAACGTTCTTCGGTACATATACAAATACCCCACCGTTCATTAATGCAGCGTGTAAAGCTGTTAACCGATGTTCATCGATGCGAACACCATCTTTCATAAAATATTTTTCGACAAGCTCGCTATGTTCACGAACAGCAGTAAAAATATCAGTGAAAATAACGCCTTTTTCCTTTAAGTCCTCAGATAACGAAAGATATGCTGGCGTATTGTCACGTTGCACATATAAATTTTTTGCTTCGTCTTCTAAATTAATGAGCGCTTTCACCGCTTCTGGAAGTTCTTCTAATGAGGAAAGCGGAGCGCTTTGCACGACGTGATGAGAAAGTTGCGTAAAGTTCCATTTCTCAATTTTCGTTTTGTCCGGCTTTGGCAACGGCAGTTCTTCCGCTTTAGCAAGAGCTTGTAAGCGAAGATGTAACAACCAGCTCGGTTCGCCGTTCCCTTCAGAGAAGGTGCGCACATACTGTTGGTCGAATGGTAATTTTGTTTCTATCATCATATGTCCTCCTAACGCTTACACTTCTTGCTCAACAGTTTCGTCTTCAATGCCAAGTTCTTTCTTAATCCAGTCGTATCCTTCTGCTTCTAAACGGTGCGCTAACTCCGGTCCGCCGGATTTAACGATGCGTCCTTGCATCATGACGTGCACGTAGTCTGGTGTAATGTAATTGAGCAAGCGTTGGTAGTGGGTAATGATCAAACAGCCGAAGTCGCTACTACGCATTTCGTTCACGCCTTTTGATACGATTTTTAGCGCGTCGATGTCAAGACCAGAGTCGATTTCGTCCAAAATTGCAATTTTTGGCTCTAACATCATTAGCTGTAAAATTTCGTTCCGCTTTTTCTCCCCGCCGGAAAATCCTTCGTTTAAATAGCGGTGCGCCATGTCTGGATTCATTTCCAAAAACGTCATTTTTTCGTCGAGTTTACGGATAAATTTCATGAGCGAAATTTCGTTTCCTTCGCCAAGTCGAGCATTTAACGCTGCACGTAAAAAGTCAGCATTCGTTACCCCACTAATTTCGCTCGGATATTGCATCGCTAGGAAAAGTCCTGCACGAGCGCGCTCATCTACTTCCATTTCCAGTACATCTTGTCCGTCTAACGTAATGCTTCCTTTTGTCACTTCATATTTTGGATGGCCCATAATCGCCGATGATAGCGTCGATTTACCAGTTCCGTTCGGTCCCATAATGGCGTGAATTTCGCCACCTTTTACTTCTAAACTTACCCCTTTTAAAATTTCTTTTCCTTCCACTGAAACGTGGAGATCTTGAATCGTCAACACTGCCATGAAAAATACCTCCAATTTTTAAAAAAGTTTGTGTATCTCATTGACTGATTTTACACACTTATTGTATTCTCATTTTATTCTCATTACAATCTTATAACAAATGAAAAGGCTAATCAACCATTTAACCTCATTACAATACTTTTTAAACAAAAAAGTTTCAAAAGTGTGTAATGAACCTATCTTTTCCGATAATTCAAGAAAACGTAGCCCCCAATCCATGCGATTACGAATCGTTTTTTCCTTATTATATTGGCGCAATGGAAGCGAAAAAGACCCCTTTCCGGAGTCTTCTAATGCTTTGTTGCTAGTTCACTAATACATTCTTGAACAAGTGTTACCGCTTGGCTCATGGCCGCCCCTCCAGCAAATGCTGCTGCAACACCGCACGTTTCTAAAATTTCCTGCTCTGTCGCCCCTTGATCCAGACACCCCTTTGTATGATAAATGGTACAATATTCATCTTGTGTTGCTAAACTAATGCCAAGAGCTATTAGCTGTTTTTCTTTTTTCGACAGCGCCCCTTCTTGAAAACAAACTTCCGTAAACGCATGAAATTGTTTTGCAACCTCCGGAAGCTTATTCGTAAATGCTCCTAATCCTTCCTTGTAACGCCGTAAAGCCGCTTCCGTCGGGGAACGGTGCATTTGCTTATCCATCCATATAACCCCTTTCTAACATGAAATTCGATGTTAGTATGGCTAAAAAATCGCTTTTCTATCACGATTTTCCACTAAAAAAGAACAGAGGCAACATCGCCTCTGCTCTAACTTCCTCCGCTTTTTTATTGTGCGGCTGGAATGACAGCACCTTTATATTTTTCTTTAATAAAGTCTTGAATTTCTTTTGATTGCAATACTTCTACTAATGTTTTAATTTCTTTACGATTTTCGTCGCCTTTGCGCACAGCAATGATGTTGACATATGGGTTATTTTTTGGCGATTCGACGGCAATTGGGTCTTTTGCTGGATTTAATCCTGCATCTAATGCATAGTTCGCGTTAATCACGACCGCATCGCCTTCGTTATTTTTATAAATTTGCGGTAAAAGCCCTGCGTCTACATCTGTTTTAAAGTTTAGTTTTTTCGGATTTTCGACAATATCATTGACCGTTGCTTTCGTTTTGTCCACGCCGTCTTTTAATTTAATTAATCCTTTTTCTTGTAACATCGATAAAATGCGGCCATGGTCAGCGACGGAGTTGCTCATAATAATCGTTGCTCCTTCTGGCAATTCCTCAAGGCTTTTATATTTTTTTGAATAAATACCGATCGGCTCGATATGAATGCCGCCTGCGTTGACGAAATCATACCCGTATTCTTTTTTCTGCGCCTCTAAATAAGGAATATGTTGGAAATAGTTCGCATCAATTTCTTTATCCGCCAACGCTTTGTTTGGCAAAATGTAATCTTGGAATGTCACAATTTTTAAGTCAATGCCTTTTTCTTTTAAAATTGGTTTTGCTTTTTCTAAAATTTCGGCATGTGGTACGTTTGAAGCACCGACGACTAACTTTCCTGTTTCTTTTTCTTCGCTAGCGTTTTTGCCACCGCAAGCGGCAAGCGCCAATACTAGCACCGCAACGAATAAAACCATCCATTTTTTCATGCTGTTTTTCCTCCTATTTTTTATCTTTTATCTATTTTAGAAGTGACAAAGTCACCAATAAACTGAATAATAAACACAATAACTAAAATGAGCACCGTCGCAACAAACGTTACATCGTTATGGTTGCGCTGAAAGCCTTCTAAATACGCTAAGTTCCCAAGACCTCCTGCGCCGACAACTCCCGCCATCGCTGTATACCCAACAAGGGCAATCGCGGTTACCGTAATACCAGAAATAAGCGCTGGCAGTGATTCAGGGATCAGTACTTTCCAAATAATTTGCGCTGTTGTCGCTCCCATCGCTTTCGCAGCTTCCATCACGCCTTTGTCAATTTCGCGAAGGGCAATTTCGACCATCCGTGCATAAAATGGTGCTGCACCGATAATGAGTGCCGGCAATGCTGCATCTGCCCCAAGAATCGTGCCAACTATTACTTTCGTAAACGGAATGAGCAAAATAATTAAAATAATGAACGGAATGGAGCGAAAAATATTGACAACGGAAGAAATGATGGTATTCGCTAGTTTATTTTCCCAAATGTTCCCTTTCGATGTTAAAAACAACAACAATCCGAGAACAATCCCTACTATAAACGTAGCAACAACTGCCATTCCCGTCATATAGAGCGTTTCCGATGTCGCCGCCCAAATTGTTTCCCATTGAACGTTTGGAAATAAGCTATTCACTCGCCATCACCTCCACTTCGACTTGCTGCTGCCGCATAAAAGCGAGCGCTCGCTCGATGGCGTCGTTTGCACCAGCTAAGTGGACAAACAGCACCCCATATGCACCGTGATGGGTTTGCGAAATTTTCCCTTGCAAAATGTTGACCGTTAAGTCGAATTGGCGGATGAGTTGAGTAATGAGCGGTTGCTCGGTAGAGTCGCCAACAAACGTAAGCTGCACTAATTTTCCGTTCGGGTATTGGTCGAATAAGTGTGCCATCGCTTCTTTCGTTTCTTCCGGCTCGGTCACTTGCTTCACAAACCGCTTTGTAATCGGCTGCTCTGGTTTACGGAATACTTGCAACACTTCGCCCATTTCGACGATTTTTCCATTTTCCATCACTGCCACACGATCACAAATTTTGCGAATGACGTGCATTTCGTGTGTAATGAGCACAATTGTCAGCCCCAGCCGCTGGTTAATATCGACAAGCAAATCTAAAATCGAATCGGTCGTCTGCGGGTCGAGCGCTGATGTCGCTTCATCACACAATAATACTTTCGGACGATTGGCTAACGCCCTTGCAATCCCGACGCGCTGCTTTTGTCCACCGCTCAATTGGGAAGGGTAAGCCTCCTCTCGTCCTTCTAGCCCAACGAGCCGAATCAGTTCATCCACCCGCTTTTGTCGCTCTTCTTTCGGAACGCCGGCAATTTCGAGTGGAAAGGCGATGTTTTCCCTCACCGTGCGTGACCAAAGCAAATTAAAATGTTGAAAAATCATGCCAATTTGCTGGCGTGCTTGCCGCAACTCACTGCCGCTAATTTTCCCCATATCCTTTCCATCCACAATCACTTCGCCGCTCGTCGGCTTTTCTAGCCCATTCAACAAGCGAAGGAGCGAACTTTTTCCTGCACCGCTATAGCCGATAATGCCGAAAATTTCTCCTTCTGCCACGTGCAAGTTGACGTGATCGACGGCCGTTACACTGCCACTTGCTGCCTTATATATTTTCGTGACATTCGATAAAGTAATCATGCTGCCCACCTTCCTTCTATGAAAACTATGAAAAAAGCCTTTCTGCTCAAGAGAACAGAAAGGCGTCATCATCCATTCTGTCTCTTATCTCTCAAAGCAAACGCTTTGTGTGAATTGGCACCATTTCAGCTACGCTGACGGTTGCCGGGTTTCATCGGGCACATCCCTCCACCTCTCTTGATAAGAGCGCATTTCACCGCTTTATTCAGTTAACGTTTTAACACGTTTAAGGACTTTTTGAAACTACGAATGTGATTGTATCACCAACAGAAGGAAAGTGTCAACAAAAATTTTTAAAATGTTTTTCCTATGCCACTGGGCGTGGAAGTGCACCTATGGCATAGCTATCTAATATTATGGGTTCTTTTTAATCTAACATTAAAATGTAAACTCATTTCTTTGATTGCCGAATAGAATTTACGTCCAATCCAATAGCCTGTAAAGAAACCGATCCCGTTAAGTATTACATCATCAATATCCACTCTTCTTCCGGTTCCTTGGAAAATATCCTCTATTAACTGGATTAATTCAATTAATACAGGGAAGATGATCGAGGAAATAAATGCTTGTTTCATGTTTTTAAACTTATTCCAAATGATAGTTACATAAAGTGATAAAGGTAAAAGTAATAAAGTATTCCCCACAACATTTTTAATGAAAGACGTATAGTACTCATTTTTTATATCGAACTTTGCCATGTCGATTAAAGAAGCAAAAGGAATGACATTAATATTGTTTGTAATGGGTTGACTTTTATCAATTGCTCTTGGGTCAATATAAATAGGAAAAAAAAGCAAAAAAATGATGTATAAACAATAATTCAAAAAAATGTATTTAGTTAGCACCTGTAAAATATTAAATTCTCTTTTTCGTATAATTGAAGCTATTTGAAATATTAAAAATACAGTACTAGCAATAACAAAGTATATAGGCTTAATATTAATCATAAATTCCTACCTCTCATGAAAACAGGGTTGGTCAGCCTTAGATATTATTAGTTAGTCATGCATATTAACCTTGCCAGTTACATTGACACCGTCATCTGATTTCGAGAAATGGAAATAATAACTCCCAGCACCTACGTTAGTAAACGTACTCGTATCATCAGCTAGACGGTGATGAGTTACCGATCCAACATAATCATCTACGAACGTTCTAACACGGTAAAGCTCAATTTTAATGTCCTTTTTATCTGTGCCAGAGCTGACTTTCTTTTCGTAAGTCTTAATAGTGATATCTCCGTTATAACTACGAGCTGGTCCATCAAACCCACTTGATGAATACACTTGAAAGGTTGAATTATACGATGCAGCAAAAGCACTAAGAGGAACTACTGCCATGATTGCTAACCCTGCGATTGCAGAACCCATTTTTCTTCTACCTTTTAACATTATTATTCTCCTTCCTTGTTATGGCTGACCAATCCTTTTTACAAATACTTTATTGAGAGTGAAATGTTTACTTGTTAAGTTGCGTATATAGT
>NZ_JAILZV010000042.1 GCF_023512315.1 Anoxybacillus sp. | reverse complement strand
TATAACCTTTGATTAAAGGAGGCATACAGCGTATGAAGTACAACATTCGCGGTGAAAACATTGAGGTTACCCAAGCACTACGGGAGTATGTCGAGAAGAAAATCGGCAAATTAGAACGCTATTTTGAATCAACGGAAGGAGTAACAGTACACGTTAATTTAAAAGTATATAACGATAAACAAGCGAAAATCGAAGTCACCATCCCGATGCCGCAGCTAGTGTTGCGGGCGGAAGAGCGCCACGACGATATGTATGCGGCAATCGATTTAGTCGCCGATAAATTAGAGCGCCAAATTCGCAAACATAAAACGAAAGTGAACCGAAAATGGCGCGATAAAGAGACGAAACAAGTATTTGCGCCAAATGATGCGCCAGCGACGGCAGTCGAAACGGAAGAAGAAGAATTCGAACTCGTGCGGACGAAGCGATTCAGCTTAAAACCGATGGATAGCGAAGAAGCGATTTTGCAAATGAATATGCTCGGCCATAATTTCTTCGTCTTTACTAACGCCGAAACAAATCGCACCAACATTGTTTACCGCCGCAAAGACGGAAAATATGGTTTAATTGAAACAAACTAATCCGCATCCCCTGCCTTAAGAAGGCGGGGGATGTTATAATGTATGGGAGGAGGTGAGAAATAAAGATGGAGGCGATTTTAAAGCAAATTTTAACAAAATTGGATAAGATGGAAACGAACTTTGAACAATTTCAAGAAGAAGTTCGCAATCGATTTGATCAAGTGGACAGGCGTTTTGCACAAATGGATGAGCGCTTCACACAGATTGACGAACGTTTTGCACAAATGGATGAGCGCTTCATACAGATTGATGAACGTTTTGCACAAATGGATGAGCGCTTCACACAGATTGATGAACGTTTTGCACAAATGGATGAACGCTTCACACAGATTGACGAGCGTTTTGCACAAATAGATGAGCATTTCGCAAGCTTAGAAGCTCGTTTGGACCATCTAGAGAGCGAGATGAAAGAAGTGAAGGAGCGCCTTGCTCACCTTGAAAACGACATGGTTGAGGTGAAGGGGCGGCTCGAACGGGTCGAACGGGAGCTATGCGAGGTAAAAGAAGCGGTATTCCGTCTAGAAGCTCAAGTCGATGGCGATGTGTATGCGCTGTTGAAAAACATCAATAAGAAGATCGAAGAAAAAGGGTTTGAAATATATGCGCTCAACAAACGCCTTTTGCATGTCGAAGGAGCGATCGAACAAATTCAATCACAAACGTGAAGAGTGGTTCCAGCTAGAAAGCTGGCTTTTCTTTTTTCCTCATCTCCCCCATCCATTTCCGCGTCTTAGTTGTCACCCATTCGTGTAAGTGATATGATGTAAATTAGTGATTCTATTGAAATAAGGGGCGTTATATATGCTTGGAGTATTAAAAAAGGTGTTTGACCCAAACAAACGCCAAATTCATCGATTAGAGAAAATTGCTGAACAAGTTGATGCGCTTGGTCCGGAAATGGCGAACCTTTCGGATGAAGCGTTGCGCCAGAAAACCGAAGAATTTAAAGCACGCTACCAACAAGGCGAATCGCTCGATGATTTATTAGTCGAAGCGTTTGCGGTAGTGCGTGAAGGGGCAAAGCGCGTCCTTGGCTTATATCCATACAAAGTGCAAATTATGGGCGGTGTTGTCTTGCATGAAGGCAATATCGCGGAAATGAAAACAGGCGAAGGGAAAACGTTAACGGCGACGATGCCGGTCTATTTAAATGCACTTACTGGGAAAGGAGTGCACGTCGTTACCGTGAACGAATACCTCGCGAGCCGCGACGCAACGGAAATGGGGCGATTGTACGAATTTTTAGGCTTAACCGTGGGCTTAAACTTAACGGGCATGTCACAGGAGGAAAAACAAGCGGCATACAATGCCGATATTACGTACGGAACGAACAACGAATTTGGGTTTGATTATTTGCGTGACAACATGGTGCTTTATAAAGAGCATATGGTGCAACGTCCGCTTCACTTTGCCGTCATCGACGAGGTCGACTCGATTTTAATTGACGAAGCGCGCACCCCGCTCATTATTTCCGGTACGGCGCAAAAATCGACGAAATTATACATTCAAGCAAATGCGTTCGTTCGCACGCTGAAAAAAGACGTCGACTATACGTACGACGAAAAAACAAAAAGTGTCCAACTGACAGAAGAAGGCATTACGAAAGCCGAGCGGGCGTTTGGCATCGAAAACTTGTTTGACTTAAAACATGTGACGTTGAACCACCACATTAACCAAGCGTTAAAAGCACATGTGACGATGCATCGCGATATTGATTACGTCGTCGAAGAAGGAAAAGTCGTCATCGTTGACCCGTTCACCGGTCGGTTGATGCGTGGCCGCCGCTACAGCGATGGGTTGCATCAAGCAATCGAAGCAAAAGAAGGGCTTGAAATTCAAAACGAATCGATGACGCTGGCGACGATTACGTTCCAAAACTACTTCCGGATGTATGAAAAATTAGCGGGAATGACTGGTACGGCAAAAACGGAAGAAGAAGAGTTTCGCAACATTTATAACATGCAAGTCGTCGTTATTCCGACCAACCGTCCTGTAATTCGTGAAGACCGACCAGACTTAATTTATAAAACGATGGAAGGAAAATTTCGTGCCGTTGTCGACGATATTGCCGAACGCCACGCGAAAGGGCAGCCAGTGCTTGTCGGGACGGTAGCGATTGAAACGTCCGAATTAATTTCTGCGATGTTAAAAAAACGCGGCATTCCACATAACGTATTAAACGCGAAAAACCATGCGAAAGAAGCCGAAATTATCGCGCAAGCAGGGCAAAAAGGCGCGGTAACGATCGCAACGAACATGGCAGGGCGCGGAACGGACATTAAACTCGGCGAAGGGGTAAAAGAGCTTGGAGGACTTGCGGTCATCGGTACGGAGCGGCACGAAAGCCGCCGCATTGACAATCAATTGCGCGGCCGTTCTGGACGTCAAGGGGATCCAGGGGTATCGCAATTTTACTTGTCGCTGGAAGATGAATTAATGCGCCGTTTCGGTTCAGAAAACTTAATGGCAATGATGGATCGCTTAGGCATGGACGACTCGCAGCCGATCCAAAGCAAAATGGTGACAAGAGCGGTTGAATCGGCGCAGAAGCGGGTTGAGGGCAACAACTTTGATGCGCGCAAGCAATTGTTGCAATACGATGATGTGTTGCGCGAGCAGCGCGAAATTATTTATCGCCAACGCTTCGAAGTGCTCGATTCGGAAAACTTGCGCGGCATTGTCGAAAAAATGATTCAATCGGTCATCGAACGGGTCGTGAACGCGCATACGCCGAGTGAAGAAATGCCGGAAGATTGGGATGTCAAAGGCATTATCGACTATGTGAACGCGAACCTTTTACCAGAAGGTGATGTGACGGTCAATGACTTGCGCGGCAAAGAGCCGGAAGAAATGATCGAGCTTATTTGGGAAAAAGTAAAAGCGCGTTATGACGAAAAAGAAGCGCAAATCGCACCAGAGCAAATGCGCGAGTTTGAGCGCGTCATTGTCCTTCGCGCTGTCGATATGAAATGGATGGATCATATTGATGCGATGGAGCAGCTGCGCCAAGGGATTCACTTGCGGGCGTACGGCCAAGTGGACCCGCTTCGTGAATATCAAATGGAAGGATATGCGATGTTTGAAGCGATGATTGCCTCGATCGAAGAAGAAGTCGCGAAATACATCATGAAAGCAGAAATTCACAGCAACCTTGAGCGACAAGAAGTCGCCAAAGGGGAAGCCGTTCATCCGAAAGAGGATGAAGGAGAAGTGAAGAAAAAGCCGGTACGCAAAGCGATGGATATTGGTCGAAACGACCCGTGCATTTGCGGCAGCGGCAAAAAATATAAAAACTGTTGCGGACGGTAAGTGAGGGAATCTCCCTCGCTTTCCTTATGTTGCGTTCGTTAGGATGTTTGAATACAATAATGCTTGAGGTGAACGTCATGCTTGATTTAGTAGAAGTGAAGCAAGAGTTAGAAAAAATGGCTAAGCGATTAGCGGATATTAGGGGGTCTCTTTGACCTCGAAGCAAAAGAAGCGCGCATTCAAGCGTTAGAAGAGCAAATGGCTGCGCCAAACTTTTGGGACGATCAAAAGGGAGCGCAAGCGGTCATTAGCGAAGCGAATGCGTTGAAAGAGTTAGTTGGCGAGTTTCGCGCCTTAGAGGAGCGGTTTGAAAATTTAGAAGTCACTTATGAACTTGTCAAAGAAGAACCAGACGAAGACTTGCAGCAAGAACTTGTAGCAGAAGCGAAAAAGCTCGCCAAAGATTTTAGCGAATTTGAACTGCAACTATTATTAAACGAGCCGTACGATAAAAACAATGCGATTTTAGAGCTTCACCCAGGGGCGGGCGGCACGGAATCGCAAGACTGGGGCTCAATGCTTTTACGGATGTATACGAGATGGGCGGAGAAAAAAGGCTTCAAAGTCGAAACGCTCGACTATTTGCCTGGTGAAGAAGCAGGCATTAAAAGCGTCACTCTTTTAATTAAAGGACACAATGCTTATGGCTACTTAAAGGCAGAAAAAGGGGTACACCGGCTTGTGCGCATTTCGCCGTTTGATGCCTCAGGACGACGCCATACGTCGTTTGTGTCGTGCGAAGTGATGCCGGAGTTTGACGATGATATCGAAGTAGAAATTCGTCCGGACGAAATTAAAGTCGATACGTACCGTTCGAGCGGAGCGGGCGGACAGCACGTCAATACGACCGACTCAGCGGTGCGCATTACCCATCTTCCGACCGGTATTGTTGTGACGTGCCAATCGGAGCGGTCGCAAATTAAAAACCGCGAAAAAGCGATGAATATGTTAAAAGCAAAGCTTTATCAAAAGAAAATGGAAGAGCAGCAAGCCGAGCTTGCGGAAATTCGCGGCGAGCAAAAGGAAATCGGCTGGGGCAGCCAAATTCGCTCGTACGTCTTCCATCCGTATTCGCTCGTTAAAGACCATCGCACCAACACCGAAGTCGGCAACGTCCAAGCGGTCATGGACGGCGAAATTGACGTCTTTATCGACGCGTATTTACGTTCGAAACTAAAACAAGGGTGATCCAGTCGGATCGCCTTTTTTGTACAGGTAAGAAAGGATAAAATTTTACCATTAGGTGGAGCGCTGTCTAGCTCCAAGCGCCATCGGCCTGAGGCGCTCCCTCTCCGGTGGGGCTTGTGCGATCTTCACTGATAGTCGGGCGCTTTACGCTTTTCTTATTTGACGTGCACAAACTCGCATGGTAATCTGAACGTAAAATAGGCAAGGGGGAAATGAGATGGAAGTGGGGAAAAAGGCGCTTCATGACATGATTGAGCAATTAAGTGAAGCCGATCGAAAGTCTGCCTATGATTTTCTATCGTATTTATTAGAACGACCAAAACGAGAAAGAATCATTTGGGAGCAAATCGAGGAAGACGAGGAGCCGTTGACGGAGGAAGAGCGTCAACAATTGCAAGGAGATGAAGGGTATGTGACGGGGAGTGAAGCAAAGCGTGAGTTCGGGCTACAAGTTGATCTACCGTAAAGAAGCGGCAAAATTCCTTGCCAAGCAGGAAAAGGTCGCACAAGAACGGATTGCCCTAGGGCTGCAAGGATTGCTTGATGTTCCGCCCCAAGGGGATATTAAAAAGATGAAAGGGCAGCAAGGACTGTACCGTTTGCGCATCGGCACATACCGCATTCTGTTTCGCCTCGATCATCAAGAACGAATCATCTATATTGAAGCGATTGGAAATCGCGGAGATGTGTATTGACCGTTCTCCTCAATCAATGTTCCACATTTTTCTACATTCGGCGGGCACATGCTCGCCTTTTTCCTTTATTCTAGTAACACATTATTGCGTTAATGAGATGGCATTTACTTACCAAAATGGGCATGCTATACTCACAAAGGAAGGTGGGGAAAGCATGGGAAAAAAGAGAGGCAAAACGTTGCATCCAACGATGGAAACGATTATGGAGTATGTATACATATTGGTTGGCTCGGCGATTGTTGCAGTAACTTTTAACGTCTTTTTACTGCCGAACCGTGTCGCTTCTGGTGGAGTGAGCGGACTTAGTACGATTTTGCATGCGACGCTTGGCTGGCAGCCGGCGTATGTGCAGTGGGCGTGTAACATTCCGCTCTTTATCGCGGGGGTGGTGTTGCTCGGACGGCAGTTTGGGGCGAAAACGCTCGTCGGCACGATCTTTCTGCCGTTCGTCGTCTATTTGACAAAAGATATCGAACCAGCGACGCATGATCCGCTGCTTGGTTCGTTGTTCGGCGGCATTGGCGTCGGTATCGGACTCGGGATTGTGTTTCGCGGCAAAGCATCGACCGGCGGGACGGACTTAGCAGCGCAAATTATTCATAAATATACTGGTTTGTCGTTAGGCACGTGCGTGATTTTAATTGACGGGCTAATCGTCTTAACAGCGGCAATTGTGTTTGATATCGAACGGGCACTATATGCGCTTATTGGCTTATTTGTCACAAGTAAAACGATCGATTTCGTTCAAGTCGGTTTCGGTTACTCAAAAATGGCGATGATTATTACGAACAAAGAGGAAGAAGTGCGCGAAGCGATTTTGCATAAAATTAACCGCGGGGTAACGAAATTGTCCGGATTTGGCGGTTATACCGAACATGAGCGACCTGTATTGATGTGCGTCGTCGAGCAGACGGAGTTCACAAAATTGAAACAATTGGTGAAAAGCATTGATCCATCAGCGTTTGTCGTCGTTATGGACGCCGCGGAAGTGCTTGGTGAAGGATTTAAACGTGCGTAAAACATGCAAAAATCGGTTATAATAGAAGCGTATGCAATTTTCCACAGGGGGGAGTTCATTCATGAAAGGAAAACTCATCGGCCTATTCGTAGGTGCGTCACTTGTACTAGCTGCATGTAGTGGGGGGAATAGTGCAAGCGACAATAAAGACAACAGCGGATCGACTGCTTCTGCAGCAGAGCAAATTTTCCAACAAAGCTGTGCTAGCTGCCACGGTCAAAACTTAGAAGGAAAAGTAGGACCGAACCTTCAAAAAGTCGGCAGCAAATACTCCAAAGACGAAATTAAACAAATTATTGAAAAAGGACGCGGCGGCATGCCAGCTGGCGTCATTCAAGGCGACGACGTCGACAAAGTCGCGGAATGGTTAGCGTCGAAAAAATAACGAACAAACAATCCAGTGCTATTTGGCACTGGATTGTTTTTATTTTGAAATATAACTGTAAACGAAAAATGTATCGAACCGTGTTATAATATGTCTTGTGGAATTTTGTATAAATAGCGCGAGGCAGCACGAAAAATGACAACTACAAAATAAGGTGATTAAAATGATCGAAATGAAAGATGTATATAAAACATACCCAAACGGCGTCATTGCCTTAAATGGCATTAGCGTCCGCATTAAGCAAGGAGAATTTGTGTACGTCGTCGGCCCGAGCGGTGCGGGGAAATCGACGTTTATTAAAATGATGTACCGCGAAGAAAAGCCAACGAGCGGCTCGATTATGGTTAATGGGGTCAATCTAGCAAAAATGAAAGATAGCCGAGTGCCGCTTTTACGCCGCCATATTGGTGTTGTATTCCAAGATTTTAAATTGCTTCCTAAGCTAACGGTATATGAAAATGTAGCGTTTGCTTTGGAAGTAATTGAAGAATCGCCAAAAGTGATGAAAAAGAAAGTAATGGAAGTATTAGATTTAGTCGGCCTAAAACATAAAGCTCGCTTTTATCCGAACGAGCTTTCTGGTGGGGAGCAACAGCGCGTATCTATCGCTCGTTCGATTGTCAACTCGCCGAAAATCGTCATTGCCGACGAGCCGACAGGAAACTTAGACCCAGAAAATTCATGGGGCATTATGGAACTGTTTGAAACAATTAACGACCGCGGCACGACGATCGTGATGGCAACGCATAACCGTGAAATTGTTAATACGATTAAAAAGCGTGTCATTGCGATTGAAGGTGGAAAAATTGTCCGCGATGAGGTAAGGGGGGAATACGGCTATGAGAATTAATACCCTCCGCCGCCATATGCGCGAAAGTGTAAAAAGTCTCGGGAGAAATGGCTGGATGACGTTTGCGTCCATTAGCGCAGTGACAGTGACGCTTTTACTTGTCGGTGTGTTTCTTGTCATTATGATGAACATGAACCATTTTGCGAATAAAATCGAAAGCGATGTCGAAATTCGCGTCTATATTGACGTGACGGCAAACGAGAAAGAGAAGCAAGCGTTAAAAGCGCAAATTGAGGCAGTGCCAGGAGTCAAAGACGTGCAATATTCGTCAAAAGAGCAAGAACTGCAAAACTTAATTAAAAGTTTTGGCGAAGAAGGAGCGTCGTTCCGCCTTTTTGAACAAGACAACCCGTTAAGCGACGTATATGTCGTTAAAGCAGCGAAACCAGAAGATACGGGAAAAATCGCCAAAAAAATAGAAACGTTTAAGTTTGCCCATAAAGTGAAATACGGACAAGGGCAAGTAGAAAAGCTATTTAAAACGTTGCGTGTCGCGCGAAATGTCGGGATTGGCTTAATTGTTGGCCTCTTGTTTACGGCAATGTTTTTAATCTCGAACACGATTAAAATTACGATTTTTGCGCGCCGGCGTGAAATTGAGATTATGAGATTAGTAGGTGCGACGAACGGCTTTATTCGCTGGCCGTTTTTCTTGGAAGGATTATGGCTTGGCGTGGTTGGAGCGATCGTGCCGATTGCGTTAATTTCGTTTGTGTACTATAACCTTTATACATTTTTAAAGCCGAAAGTCACCGTTCCGTTTTTGCAATTGCTTCCGGTTGACCCGTTTATGTGGCAAATTAGCGCCATTTTATTGGTGTTAGGGGCATGCATTGGCGTCTGGGGAAGTATGATGTCCGTCCGGAAATTTTTAAAAGTTTAATAGAGAAAGGGGAACGAAGTCGTGAAGCAAAAAGTCATGTCACTAGCGGTAGCGGCCGTGCTCGGGATGACGAGCTTTTCTTACTCGGCAAATGCGGTAAGCAATCGAGAAATTCAGCAAAAACGAAGCGCGATTAATAACATCCAGTCGAAACAGTCTTCCATCCAAAGCGAAATAAAGAAAGCAGACCAGCAAATCGAACAGCTAAAAACGCAGCAAGCGCAACTAGCAGCGGAAATGGAAAAATTGGACATGGAAGTATCGGAAACGAGTGCAAAAATCCGCAACGTTTCCCAAACGATTAGTGACACAAAGCAAGATATTGAAGCATTGAAACGCGAAATTGCGGAAGTCGAGGCGCGCATTAAGAAACGAAATGAGCTACTGAAAGAGCGGGTACGTTCGTTGCAGTTAAGCGGCGGGATTATTAGCTATTTAGACGTATTGCTTGGTTCGCAAAGCTTTGGTGACTTTATCGACCGCATTAGTGCGGTGACGACGATTTTTGAAGCAGACAAGCAAATTATTCAAGAGCAAGAAGAAGATAAAGCGTTGAAAGAAAAGAAAGAAAATGAACTGACGTCGAAGTTAACATCGCTGCAAAGCGACTTGCAAGAGTTAGAGCAATTAAAGCAAACGTTGAACAAGCAAATGAACGAAAAAGAACAGCTTATCGCGCAATTAAAACAGCAGGAGCAAAGCATTAACGAAGAAAAATTATCGTTAGCGGAAGAGCAAGAGTTGTTGGAAAAACAAGAAGCGGCGATTCGCTCGCAACTTCAACAACTAATCATAAAAAAGCAGCAAGAACAAGCAGCCCAACAATCACCGTCATCGTCTAATCATTCGAGCAACGGTGGAAACGTCCCTCCGGTAACCGACGGTGCGTTTATGCGCCCAGCTAATGGCCCGATTACATCAGGCTTTGGTCCGCGTGGCGGGGAGTTCCATTATGGGGTGGATATTGGCAAGCGCGCGCCAGAAGTGCCGGTCGTCGCAGCAGCCGATGGTGTCGTGTTCCGTTCCTATTATTCTTCTAGCTATGGAAATGTCGTGTTTATTACGCATATGATTGACGGACAAATATATACAACTGTCTATGCCCATTTAGAATCACGGCTTGTCGGGGAAGGACAGACGGTAAGCAAAGGGCAAATTATTGGCTATATGGGCAATACAGGCCAATCAGAAGGGGCACACCTTCATTTTGAATTGCACCGTGGCTCGTGGAACGCTGCAAAATCAAATGCGGTCAATCCGTTAAGCTATATTAACTTCTAACAACACCCCCCACTGCGGGGGTGTTGTCGTATAAGTTGAGAAAATCGAGCGAACGGTGTAAACTGGTAGTGCGTGTATCATATTTTGTACAAGCTAAACATATAATGACGATAAAGGGCATCGCACGGTGGTGTGGTGCCTTTCCTTGCATGGTGTAGGGAGGAGAAACGATGAAGAAGCAAACGGTAGCACTATTAATGGCATTATCGATGGTAATCGGAGCAGGCGGAACGTATGCTGGCATGCAATTTGCCGAACGAAAAACGGACAATGCTTTGATTTTCCCATCGGAGCAAACAACGAAAATGGCGAAGAGCGAGGAGGAAGAATTAAAAAAAGTCCAGAAAGCATACGAACTCATTAAAAGTCGGTATGTGCAAAAAGTAGATGACAAAAAACTAGTAGAAGGCGCCATCCAAGGGATGATTCAGACGCTCGACGACCCGTATTCTGTCTACATGGATGAAGAAACGGCGCATCAATTTAACGACTCGCTGAACTCTTCGTTTGAAGGAATTGGCGCGGAAGTGAGCATGGTCGACGGAAAGGTGACGATCGTTGCCCCGTTTAAAAACTCGCCAGCGGAAAAAGCAGGGCTAAAGCCGAACGACCAAATTTTAAAAGTGGACGGGAAAAGCTTAGAAGGGCTTGATTTGTATGAAGCGGTCTTAAAAATTCGCGGGAAAAAAGGAACGACCGTCCATTTAGACATTTTGCGCCCTGGCGTGAAAGACATTATTAAAGTGAGCGTCGTCCGCGACGAAATTCCGATTGAAACGGTGTACGATTCGGTGAAAACGTACAACGGCAAAAAAATTGGCTATTTAGAAATTACGTCGTTCTCGGAAAATACGGCGCAAGATTTTCAAAAGAAATTGGCGAAATTAGAAAAAGAAAAAATAGCTGGGCTTATTCTTGATGTGCGTGGCAACCCTGGCGGCTATTTACAAAGCGTCGAAGAAATTTTAAAACAGTTCATTCCGAAAGATAAACCGTACGTCCAAATTGAAGAACGAAACGGGAATAAGCAGCAATTTTACTCCGACTTACAAGCGAAAAAGCCATATCCGATCGTCGTGCTCATCGATAAAGGAAGCGCATCGGCTTCTGAAATTTTAGCAGGGGCGATGAAAGAAGCAGGCGGCTACAAATTAGTTGGGGAAACGTCGTTTGGCAAGGGAACGGTACAACAAGCTATCCCGATGGGCGACGGCAGCAACATTAAACTGACGTTGTATAAATGGCTCACACCGGACGGGCATTGGATTCATAAAAAAGGAATCAAACCAGATGTCACCGTCGAGCAGCCAGACTATTTCCATGCGACGCCGATTCATATCGACAAACCGCTTGTATACGACATGAACAACGAACAAATTAAAAGCGCGCAACAAATGTTAAAAGGGCTCGGTTTCGACCCAGGACGGGAAGACGGCTACTTTAGCAAACAAACGGAACGAGCGGTCAAAGCGTTCCAACAAGCAAATAAATTGCCGGTTACCGGAAAAATCGACAACCAAACCGCTGAGCTGCTCGAAGCGAAAGTATTGAAAGCCGTTCGCAACGACGAAAACGATGCCCAGTTAAAAGCAGCGATAAAAGCGTTGTTTGAATAACGCATATTTCCCATCACGCGAAAAGAAGCGCAACGGAATGGCGCTTCTTTTTTTTGGAAAATCGTTTAGTCGTTATTTTCACGCCGAGTTTATACAAACATCCCCATAATTCGGCTGACGCCGCGCCGTTTCGGTCGTTTCGGTGCGTCGTCGGCTTGTTTTTGCTGCTCTTCTAGCAAGGCAAGGCGTTGTTCGAGTTGACGGATATACGCATGAAGTTCTTCAATTTCTTTGCGGTGCTGCAACAGCTGGAATGAGACGACTTCGTCTGCTTTTTGCTCTAGCTGCCGTTCGACGCGGTGCAAGCGGGCGGTGAACTTGTCAAGGTGCGGTTGAATGTAAGTGGATAAAAACGTGTCTGGACATAACCCGTGTTCTTCTTCCAACCCCACTTCTTCTTCTTCCAGTGTGGCGCCGTGTTCAAATTTAATTTGTTCAAGCAGCGTAATTGTTTCGGCATCAAAGACGTAATGACCAGCTTCATTTTTTTGGCACGGAATATTGTACTTTTTCACCCAACGCTGCACCGTTTTCGGCGATACCCCAAGCCGTTTCGCGACATTGCTCGTTTTGACTTCCATTGGTCGTTCCTCCTTTTCGTTTCTTTCTGTATATCATTTTTCCACCGCTTGCTTATTTCCTTTCGGTTTGACAAAACTAGTGTTCATTCGGCAAAGAAAGTGGAAATACGCCAATATACGAAAAATATATGCAGGGAGTTGGCGGATTTGCTAGAATAAATAGTAAGAGACGTTTGTCATCGGAGGTGGAAACATGGCGTCGGCATGGGGCATAGAATTGCTTGCGAGCATTGGACGTGGATTGGCGCAGCCGTTTTTGTATTACGGCATATTGCTTGTGGCGTTTGTCGGATGGCGTCGGGTGAAGCGAGAGCGCCGATCGTTTCATATTCGCGTCTATGATTGGTTTCACGAAAGCAAGTTTTTTTGGCGGAGCGGACTTGGCATCGGGCTTTTGCTTTCATTAATCATGGTAATTGCAGGAATTGTCATTCCGACGGACGGAGTACGGCTTTTGTTTTACGTGACCGCGCTCCTTGGCTTGACGTTACAACTAAGGCTATTGTCCCCTGCCTATACGGTCGGGGGGACGATGATAGCTGTAGCGGTGCTAGCGAAGTACGAAAAAACAAAACCGTTTTTTGCCGCGTATTTTCCGGAGCTAAAAGACATAAACGTGGCGTCGATGGCGCTCCTATTAGCGCTTCTTTTACTCGCCGAAGCGTGGCTTATTTTGCGAAACGGAGCGGAAGAAACGTCGCCGCAACTAGTGAAAGGAAAGCGCGGATTCATCGTCGGAGAGCATTGGGCCGAGCGGCTTTGGCTTGTCCCGGTATGTTTGCCGGTGCCAAACGGCGTGCTTGCCTCTTTCTCCTGGTGGCCGTTGTTCCCTACAGGAGATGATACGTATTCGCTCCTATTTGTTCCTTTTTTGCTTGGGTTTTCGCAGCGCGTTCAAGGGATGCAGCCGCAGCTTTCGATTCGGCTGACCGGACAGCGCGTCTGTCTGCTTGGAATGATCGTTGGCGTATTTGCGCTGGCTAGCTATTGGTACGGGGTGCTGGCGATTGTTGCTGCAGCGGTTGCATTATTTGGACGGGAGTGGCTGGCGTTTTGGCAGCATACGCAAGACCGAATGCAGCCGCCGTACTTTGCCCATCGGGCGCACGGGCTTGTTATTTTAGGTATTCTTCCTGGATCAAAGGCGGAAAAAATGGCATTAAAAATCGGCGAAATCATTGTCAAAGTGAACGGAACGCCAGTGAACAGAGAAGAAGAGTTTTACGAAGCGCTCCAGCCTAACCGCGCCTATTGCAAGCTCGAAGTGTTAGACGAAAACGGAGAAATTCGCTTTGTTCAAGGGGCGCTATACGAAGACGAACACCATGAACTTGGGCTATTGTTTGTCCAAGATCGGAAAAAATGGACATCGGAAGCGGTGTAGAGAAGGAGAAGGTAGTATGTGGTTTCTCATTGCCTTAATTGTGCCGTTTTTCTTAGTGTTATTATTTACGCGCGTGACATACAACCATTACGTCGGGACGTTGTTGACTGCCGCGTTATTAGTCGCTTCTTACATGAAGGGCTATACGAACGAATGGTATGAAATTTTTGCCGACATCGCCTCGACAGGTGCGGGGTTTCTCGTGGCGGAGAAAATGGTGCGAAATATAAAAAAGTGAGGTGCTTTCCAGAAAGGAAGGCACTTTTTTTATGAAAAAATGCGCGTTTGGGCAATCTTTAAGCCTAGGTATGCGCATGAATGCTTCTAAAAAACGAATGTCAGTTCGCATTTTTTGTGCATCTTCTTGTGGAATATGATAAAATGAAACGTAAGATGAATGCGGATAGGAGGCTTTGCATAGTGAACGATCGGTTTGAGTTAGTGTCTGCCTATGAGCCGCGCGGCGATCAGCCGAAGGCGATTGAAAAACTTGTCGAAGGGATTCAACGTGGAGTCAAGCACCAAACGTTATTAGGAGCAACCGGAACGGGAAAAACGTTTACGATTTCCAACGTCATTCAACGAGTGAATAAACCGACGCTCGTGATTGCTCATAATAAAACGCTCGCAGGGCAATTATATAGCGAATTGAAAGAATTTTTTCCAAACAATGCCGTCGAGTATTTCGTCAGCTACTACGATTACTATCAGCCGGAAGCGTATGTGCCGCAGACGGATACGTACATTGAAAAAGACGCAAGCATTAACGATGAAATCGATAAATTGCGCCATTCGGCGACATCGGCGCTGTTTGAGCGGCGTGATGTCATTATCGTTGCGAGCGTATCATGCATTTACGGCTTAGGGTCGCCGGAAGAATACCGTGAACTAGTCGTTTCGCTTCGCGTCGGCATGGAAATCGAACGGAATGAATTATTGCGTCGCTTAGTCGATGTGCAATATGCGCGAAACGACATTGATTTCCAACGTGGGACGTTTCGTGTGCGCGGCGATGTCGTCGAAATTTTTCCAGCGTCCCGCGACGAACATTGCATTCGCGTCGAATTTTTCGGCGATGAAATCGACCGTATTCGTGAAGTCGATGCACTGACCGGTGAAGTAATTGGCGAGCGCGAGCATGTCGCGATTTTCCCAGCATCGCACTTCGTCACGCGCGAAGAAAAGCTGCAGCTTGCGATTCAAAACATTGAACAAGAGCTAGAAGAGCGGCTACAAGAGCTGCGCGAGCAAGGCAAACTGTTAGAAGCGCAGCGGCTCGAGCAGCGGACGCGGTACGATTTAGAAATGATGCGGGAGATGGGCTTTTGTTCCGGGATTGAAAACTATTCCCGCCATTTAACGCTCCGTCCGCCTGGCTCAACGCCGTATACGTTGCTTGACTACTTTCCAGACGATTTTTTAATCGTCATTGATGAATCGCACGTCACCGTCCCGCAAATTCGCGGCATGTATAACGGCGATAAAGCACGGAAACAAGTGCTTGTCGACCACGGCTTTCGCCTGCCGTCGGCACTCGATAACCGGCCGTTGACGTTTGACGAATTTGAACAAAAAATTAACCAAATCATTTACGTATCTGCGACACCAGGACCGTATGAATTAGAACACTGCCCGGAAGTCGTCGAGCAAATTATTCGCCCGACCGGTCTTCTTGATCCGACGATTGACGTTCGTCCAATTCGCGGACAAATTGACGATTTAATCGGTGAAATTCATGAGCGCATAAAGCGGAACGAACGGACGCTCGTGACGACATTGACGAAAAAAATGGCAGAAGATTTGACCGACTATTTAAAAGACATCGGCATAAAAGTCGCGTATTTGCATTCAGAAATTAAAACATTAGAACGGATTGAAATTATTCGTGACTTGCGGTTAGGGAAATACGATGTGCTCGTCGGCATTAACTTATTACGGGAAGGGCTAGATATTCCAGAAGTATCGCTTGTCGCGATTTTAGATGCTGACAAGGAAGGGTTTTTGCGCTCAGAGCGCTCGTTGATCCAAACGATTGGCCGCGCGGCGCGCAATGCGAACGGGCATGTGATTATGTACGCCGATACCGTGACGAAATCGATGGAAATAGCCATTAACGAAACGAAGCGGCGCCGGGCGATGCAAGAAGCATATAACCGCGAACATGGCATCGTTCCGCAAACGATTCGAAAAGAAGTTCGCGATTTGATTCGTGCGACATACGCTGCAGAGCAACAAGAAGCATACGAAGCGAAACCGACACAAAAACTGACGAAAAAAGAACGAGAAAAACTGATTGCCAATGTCGAAAAGGAAATGAAAGAAGCAGCGAAAGCGTTGGATTTTGAACGCGCTGCGGAACTTCGTGACTTACTGTTTGAACTAAAAGCGGAAAGGTGAGAACGATGGCATTAGATAAAATCATCATTAAAGGAGCGCGGGCGCACAATTTAAAAAACATTGACGTCGAAATCCCACGCGATCAGCTCGTCGTGTTGACGGGCTTATCCGGCTCGGGAAAATCGTCGCTTGCGTTCGACACGATTTACGCCGAAGGGCAGCGTCGCTATGTCGAGTCGCTTTCAGCCTATGCCCGCCAATTTTTAGGGCAAATGGACAAACCAGACGTCGACGCGATTGAAGGGCTGTCCCCTGCCATTTCGATTGACCAAAAAACGACGAGCCGAAACCCGCGGTCAACCGTCGGAACGGTAACGGAAATTTACGACTATTTGCGTCTCTTGTTTGCCCGCATCGGCCGCCCAGTTTGCCCGACGCATGGCATCGAGATTACGTCGCAAACGATTGAACAAATGGTTGACCGGATTTTAGCGTATCCGGAACGGACGAAAATCCAAGTGTTGGCACCGGTCGTTTCCGGACGAAAAGGGACGCATGTAAAAACGCTCGAAGACATGAAAAAGCAAGGATACGTACGCGTGCGCATCGACGGGGAAATGCGCGAACTAACGGATGATATTGTTCTAGAAAAAAATAAAAAACATTCGATGGAAGTCGTCGTCGATCGCCTTGTCGTGAAAGAAGGCATCGCCTCACGCTTAGCGGATTCGCTTGAAACAGCGCTGAAATTAGCCGACGGCAAAGTCATTATCGACGTCGTCGGCGAAGACGAGCTGCTGTTTAGCGAACACCATGCGTGTCCATACTGCGGATTTTCGATCGGCGACTTAGAACCGCGCCTTTTTTCATTCAACAGCCCATACGGCGCTTGTCCAGAATGCGACGGGTTAGGGGCGAAATTAGAAGTCGACCGCGATTTAGTCATTCCAAACGAAGAATTGACGCTTCGTGAGCATGCGATTGCGCCGTGGGAGCCGCAAAGTTCGCAATATTATCCGCAGCTATTAGAAGCGGTATGCCGCCATTACGACATTGATATGGACGTGCCGGTAAAAGACTTGCCGAAAGAGCAGCTCGACCGCTTGCTATATGGCAGCAACGGCGAAAAAATTTATTTTCGCTACGAAAATGATTTTGGTCAAGTGCGCGAAAATTACATCGAATTTGAAGGCGTCATGCATAACATTGAGCGGCGCTACCGCGAAACGAGTTCCGATTATGTTCGCGAGCAAATGGAAAAATATATGGCGGAACAAGCTTGTCCGACATGCAAAGGCAACCGGCTGAAGAAAGAAAGCTTAGCCGTATTCGTCGGCGGCAAACATATCGGAGAAGTGACGGCATTTTCTGTCACCGAAGCGCTCGAGTTTTTCCAAACGCTTAAGCTGAGTGAAAAAGAACAAAAAATCGCGCACATGATTTTGCGCGAAATTATCGAACGGCTCGGCTTTTTGCAAAACGTCGGCCTCGATTATTTGACGTTGAACCGTTCAGCGGGCACGCTTTCCGGTGGAGAAGCGCAGCGCATTCGTTTAGCGACGCAAATCGGTTCGCGCTTGACAGGGGTATTGTATATTTTGGACGAGCCGTCGATTGGGCTGCATCAGCGCGACAACGACCGCTTAATTGCGACGTTAAAAAACATGCGCGACATCGGCAATACGCTCATTGTCGTGGAGCATGACGAAGATACGATGTTAGCAGCAGACTATCTGATCGATATTGGACCGGGCGCGGGCATTCACGGTGGGCAAGTCGTCGCTGCTGGAACGCCACAAGAAGTCATGAACAACCCGAACTCACTCACTGGACAGTATTTATCAGGGAAAAAGTTTATTCCGCTCCCAGCGGAACGGCGAAAGCCAGACGGACGCTGGCTTGAAATTGTTGGGGCGAAAGAAAACAATTTAAAAAACGTGTCGGTGAAAATTCCGCTCGGAACATTTATTGCCGTAACAGGCGTGTCTGGTTCAGGCAAAAGTACGCTTGTGAACGAAATTTTGCATAAAGCGCTCGCGCAAAAGTTGCAGCGCGCCAAAGCGAAACCTGGGGCGCATAAAGAGATTCGCGGCCTCGAACATTTAGAGAAAGTGATCGATATCGACCAGTCGCCAATCGGGCGGACGCCGCGCTCGAATCCAGCGACGTATACGGGCGTCTTTGACGATATTCGCGAAGTGTTTGCCGCGACGAATGAAGCGAAAGTGCGCGGTTATCAAAAGGGGCGGTTTAGTTTTAACGTGAAAGGCGGGCGCTGTGAAGCGTGCCGCGGCGACGGGATTATTAAAATCGAAATGCACTTTTTGCCGGACGTGTACGTCCCGTGCGAAGTGTGCCACGGCAAACGCTACAACCGCGAAACGCTCGAAGTGAAATATAAGGACAAAAATATCGCGGAAGTATTAGAGATGACAATCGAAGACGCGCTGTCGTTTTTTGAAAATATCCCGAAAATTAAGCGGAAGCTGCAGACGATTTACGATGTCGGCTTAGGGTATATGCAGCTTGGGCAGCCGGCGACGACGTTGTCGGGCGGAGAAGCGCAGCGGGTGAAGCTTGCGGCAGAGTTGCACCGCCGTTCCAACGGTCGGACGCTGTACATTTTGGATGAGCCGACGACCGGTTTGCACGTCGACGACATTGCCCGTTTATTAAAAGTATTGCAGCGGCTTGTCGAGAACGGGGATACGGTGTTGGTGATTGAGCATAATCTCGATGTCATCAAGACCGCCGACTATATTATCGACCTTGGACCAGAAGGCGGCGATCAAGGCGGGCAAATTGTAGCGGTTGGAACGCCGGAAGAAGTCGCACAAGTCGAACGTTCCCATACTGGCCGTTATTTGCGGCCGATTTTAGCGCGCGACCGCGAACGAATGCGCGCTTTGTATGAAGTGCCGAGTAGGTAATGCTCGGCATCTTTTCTTTTGACCAACAAGTCCCTCTTTCACAGGTAGGGAGTCATTTTCTTGTTTATGATCGTTCGGATGTTTGATGAAACTTTTTCTTATGCGCATCGTATGTATAAGTAACAACGAAAGGGGATGGAACGAATGGAAGGGAATAAACTAATTGCGGCGTTATGTTATTTTAGTGTGTTGTTCGCTCCGTTTTTATTTCCGCTCATCGTCTATTTTGTGACAAAGCATGCGCGCGTCAAGCAACATGCGAAAGCGTCGTTTTTATCGCACTGCATTCCGGCGGCTTTGTTTGTCGTCAGTGCAATCGTCGCGATTGTTCTTGGCATGAATCAAAGCGACGCCTTTTTCGGCGTTTGGATGCTTGGAGCTTTAGGCGGCGGCCTTGCGCATCTCATTGTTGCTGTTTGGAATATTATAAAAGGGATTAAAGTATTGCAAGAGCCAGGAGGAATGTATCAATGAAAAAATTAGTTCGCCCGCTGCATGACCGAATGCTCGCAGGGGTGTTAAGCGGCATCGCGCAATACGTGCAAATGGACGCGACGGTCGTCCGGCTTCTTTTTATCGCCCTTCTTCTCATCACAGGGGTTATGCCGTTTGCTTTTTTATACGTATTGGCGATTTTCATCATCCCGAATGAGGTGGAAGCATGAAATGGATCGCGCATATTATCGTCAATGCTGTGCTGCTATTGGCGCTTGCTGGTTATTTTGAGTCGATTCATTTATCCGGTATTGGCGCGGCGCTCGTCGCTAGTTTTTTGCTGTCGGTTTTAAATATTGTCGTGAAGCCTGTCCTTATTTTGCTTACGCTTCCGGTAACGGTGCTGACGTTCGGCTTATTTTTATTTGTCATTAACGCCATCACCCTTTGGTTAACATCATGGTTGATGGGCGATTCGTTTACGATTGACGGATTTGGTGCGGCACTATTTGCTTCGTTAGCCATCTCGCTTTTCCATGTTGTGATTGATGCAGTCAGTAGCGACTAAAACGTTCCGCTTAAGCGTGAACGTTTTCTTTTTTCACACGTACGCGGAAAAGTGTTACAATGAAGAAAGCAAAGGAGGGATTTTTGTGCCAAAAGTGCGGACGAAAGACTTAATGGAAAAATTTCAATTAGAGCTTATTAGCGGGGCGGAGGGGATTCACCGTCCGATTACGACAAGTGATTTGTCGCGTCCTGGCATTGAAATGGCCGGCTATTTTGCCTATTATCCAGCGGAGCGAATTCAATTGTTAGGGAAAACGGAACTTTCGTTTTTTGAAAAATTAAATCCGCGCGAAAAGAAAATTCGGATGGAAAAGCTTTGTACAGACATTACGCCAGGCATTATTGTGTCGCGTGGGCTAGAAGTGCCAATGGAATTAATCGAGGCGTCCGAGCGGCATTCGGTTCCGGTTATGCGCTCAACGATGAAAACGACGCGCCTTTCTAGCCGATTGACGAACTTTTTAGAAAGCAAGCTCGCGCCGACGACAGCGGTACACGGAGTATTAGTCGATGTATATGGGGTTGGCGTATTGATTACTGGAAAAAGCGGGGTCGGCAAAAGCGAAACGGCGCTTGAATTAGTGAAGCGCGGACACCGGCTCGTGGCGGATGACTGTGTGGAAATTCGCCAAGAAGACGAAGGAGTGCTCGTCGGAAGTGCGCCAGAACTCATTGAACATCTGCTGGAAATTCGCGGGCTTGG
>NZ_JAILZV010000041.1 GCF_023512315.1 Anoxybacillus sp. | reverse complement strand
GCTACTTACATTCTACAGGAAAGGTGCTCTTTTTTCTATGCTTTTTATGGATATTATTGGTTAATCAACACGCCTGATAAAATAACGTGTTTGGTATTGTAAGAGTGGTAAGTGAAACGGGGGATATGAAGGTGAATGAGTTGAATGCTGTAAATTAAGCTGTATACGTCCAAATTAAAAGTTTAATATCTAAGTCATGCAAACATACCCGATGCTGCGCAACACCTCATCTGGGTGCTGTAAGACGTATTGTTCAAAGCAGTAGTAGATAGGATTATATTGTTTTCATCTCTGTAAAAAAATACTGGAAATCACCTCATCTTTCAGCCACTTTCATAACCGTCTAATGGAATTCAAATGTGGGAATACGGTGTCAAAAAGATGAAATGAAACACATCTCCTTCCCCGCCATCAAAAAAACTTGCACCATGTTGGCATGACGAAATTACATTTTCGAATGCTTTTCCCTATTTTATGTTGCTGCATTGCAATTGCATTATCGTTCGTTTATCTTGCATGAAAATATATGAAGACAGGGAGACCTCCTCCCTGTCTATACTAAGGCGTATAAAAGTTTTGTGTGTAATATGGTCGACCGAATGAGTCGAAAGCTGCCCCAACCCCAAGGCGTTGAAAAGATGGATCTAGCACATTTCGGCGATGACCGAGCGAATTCATCCACGCTTCATGTACATAGATAGCATTAAATTGTCCGTAAGCGATATTTTCACCAGCGGTCGAGAAAGAAATGCCATCTGCTTGCATGCGATCAAACGGTGACAAACCTTTTAAGTTTGTATGGCTAAAATATTGATTTTTCGCCATATCTTCACTATGTTTTCGAGCGGTGTTGGCTATTTTCCCGTCCCATGATAATAGAGGAACATGATTTTTTAAGCGAACAGCGTTAACTAGATCGAAAATTTGATACTCATAAGCCGTTCTTAATTCATCAGTTAGTGTACCATAAAAACCGTTTTTCTTTTCTTCTAAATCTTTTCTTACAACCTGCACTGCGCTCAGTTGATTGTTTTGATGTTTGTCGAAGAAGAAGGTGACGTAGTTTCCGTCTAACATATACGTGCTATATTCATCGTCTTCAATGATATATGTTGTTGTTCCTTTATCGATAAACGATATCGGTGTACCGTATGTTTTTTGCACTTGTTGCTTCGAAGAGCTTAAGGTGATCCCTGTTTTCGTTTTAACGATTGGATGATTTGTATACATTGCTACAATTTTGTCGTTCTCATAGCTAATCATCATAAATTCACGGTAATTCCCCTTATCGTATGTTTCCCAATATAAACCGTAGTCATTTAACGATTTTCTCTTTGCTTTTCCATATAGCGCTTCTACTTTTGCGCGCGTATCACCAATTGTCAATCCATTCATCGAGATAGTGGCAGAAGTTGTTTTTTGTTCACATGCGAGAAGTACGAGTTTTTCTTTCGGAACAGCTTTGTAACGAACATTTGTACTATTTTTAATATATCGATGATTTCCGATATGAAAGTAGTTCGTTTGGATAGCGTATACTTTGTACACGTTGCCGCGCTTCGCTTTGCCGATGACGACCGTTTTTTTGTTTTTGAACGTTACGATGGGCGTATCTTTTAAAACAGAAACTTTACCGATTTGTCCTTTTTGTAGCTTTTCCCCTTCCCATGAAACGTTGGTTGTACATGTTGCTTCTACTTGAACAGAAGCTCCAATGAGTATGCCTAATACAACAAATAAGCTTGCCATATAAAAACGAAAACGTTGCATATGCCTCCCCCTTTTTTCTATACATACTACTATCATACTATAAAAATAAAAGTTTTATTATATCCATTTTGTACCACTGTTTAGATACAAATGTTCTATTTACCTTTTGTACATAGTTTGATACATTGATTGATAAGAAGAGATGATGAGAACGGAGTAATACATCGATCGAACAGAAAGTGGTGAGTGAAAAATGGGGAACATCGTCAAAACGTCTATGCTTATAGGAATGTTTCTATTATCCTCTATTATTTATCATTTTTCTCCCGTTTCTGTTGCTGAAGCGTCAAGCGTTGCAAGTGCTACATATGAAACAACCGCAAATTTACGCTTACGAGCAGGAGCAAGCATAAATAATAAAGTCATTCTTACCATTCCAAAAGGTAAGACGGTCATTGTTATAGAGAGAAAGGGAGATTGGTATAAAGTTTCCTATAACCGAGTTATCGGATGGGTTAGTGGGAGTTATGTAAAACAAAAAGTGACGAACGTCAAAACAACTTCAGCGATTGTCATGAGCACAGCAGCTAAGAGAAAAATAACGTATGAAACAACAGCGAACGTTCAATTAAGAACAGGGGCAGGAATAAATTATAAACCACTTACAACGATTCCAAAAGGGAAAATTGTTATATCAAGCGAGAGTAAGGGAAACTGGCACAAAGTATCGTATGAGTATGTGATAAATGGAAAAAAACGAGCGGTGACAGGTTGGTTGCATTCGGCTTATGTGAGGGAGTTTCATAAATATGTACAAACAAGCGGTGTTTATTATTTGACGAAAAAAATAACGAATGTTTATAGCACTCCGGATGTACGGAAAGTAGGGGGACAACTGCCCCAAAATATTGTAGTGTATTCCAAAAGAACGGTCATTAATAGTATCGGTCAAACGTTGTACGAGATACAATGGAAAGGGAAAAAAGGATATGTATTAAGCACAGATGTAGTGAGCGTGCAGCCAAAAAAATTTGTCGCCACGAAATATGTAGCGGGAAAAAATACATTTTTATACGCTTCTTTTGGGAGCGTATATGGAACACTAGGCATTATTCCACAAGGTGAAGTTGTGATAACGGATGTTAGTATTGGGAATTGGTATAAAGTTGTATACAAAGATAAGACGGGATATATTTTTATCAATGATTTTGCTCCATATGTGGAAAGTACCGAGCAACACACACCTCCATCACAAGTCAGTGACGAACAGCAAAACCGCAACGAAATGGATAAACAGGAGAATGAGCCGAATAAACAGACGGAAAATGATGCAACGGTTCCTCCAACTTTTATCGAAAAAGAAATAACAGGACGAGTATTTTTGATTGTTCGTTCGTCAGTAATCCGTAAGCAGCCAGACGCATCCGCGACGGCGGTAGGCACCATGGCACAAGGGACGTTTATCGTGCCGACACATGAAACATCGAATAAATGGTATAAAGTTTCGTCTCAAGGCGTGGCTGGATATGTTCAGAGTGAAGATATAACAGAGGTGAAAACAGGAGTCCCATTAGATGGTAATAGGAATAGTTATCAGTTTATTGATTTACGCACGCCATCTTCCGTAACAGCACAGCAAATTAATAGTTACATTCAAAACTATGTCAATGCAACGAAAAAACAAAGTGTATTGCTCGGAAAAGGACAAGTATTTATTGATGCAGGGAATAAATATGGAGTCAATCCTTTATTTTTAGCTGCTCATGCGATTCATGAAAGTGCTTTTGGAACGTCGAAATTGGCGTTGACGAAGTATAATTTGTTCGGATTTGGGGCGTATGACGCAACGCCGTTTGTTGGGGCATATCGGTTCGCTTCTGTCGATCAATGTATTTATTACATCGCTCAACAACTAAAAGCGACGTACTTAAATCCGAAAGATTACCGATTCCAAGGGGCGTATCTCGGGTTTCGAACGAACGCACTATCTGGGACAAGGATAAACGCAAGCAGTGAAGGAATGAACTTTTACTACGCGAGCGACCCTTATTGGGGAGTAAAAATTGCAAAGCATATGGCGAATATGCTCGCTTACAATAGCAACGATTATCGTTCAGCAAAAGTGAACGCATCTGTTCCTTCTCTTCCAGCTATTCCGGCGTTGTCGGATGTGTTTCCAAATCATATCGTGGCAGTAGCGAATGCTGACTTAGATCTTTACATCAATCGTGGAGATAGAGAAAAAACATTGACCTTGCCAAAAGGTGATACATTTCTTCTTTTAGAAAAAACAAACGACTTCTGGGTACGTATAGCGTATAATGAGCAAGAGTATTGGACGAACTCGATTAAGTTTTATGAGTACAGCAAATATATATCTGTCAAAAATTTAGCGAGTGTGACAGCTTATTCATTAAATGTAAGGTCGACTCCATCGACGGAACACAGCCCTATTGCCACGTTAAGCCTCGGAGAATATATTGAATTAGCATTAGACGACAAGGGGGAGCTGCAAGTTCAAAACAATTGGTATAAAGTCATTTTAACAGACGGAACAGAAGGATGGGTAAGTGGGTTATATATCACGAGAGAATTAAAATAGAGGGGAAGTCGCCCCCTCTATTTTTTTATGATTTTATTTCAAGTCTAAACGATTAGAAAAGATATAACTGTAGATGAGCAAACCTGATAACACAAATTTACATTCGAACAAAAAAACATCCATGAGCAAGCCTTGCTCCCCACCCTGGCATGAAAATCGCTGATCAAGGCGGCGCATTTTCACAGAAAAGAGCCTAAAGCGACTTCCTTCCTCCTCTTCTTCCATTGTGGCGGACTTTACTTGTCAGCTAGGAACGAAACCATGTCGTTCCAAGAAGCGCCATCGCGTCGTGATCTTTCAAGATGCGAACGGGCATGAAATCCGTGTCGTCACGAACGTCTTGGAGGCATCGGCGGAAAAGATTGCCGAGATGTATCAAGCGCGTTGGACGGTAGAAGTGTTTTTTCGTTGGATCAAGCAATACCTAAACGTTCCGACCTTATTTGGTACCAGCGAGAATGCGGTATACAATCAGCTCTTTGCGGCATTTATCGCTTATGTGTTACTGAGATGGCTATATCATCGAACGGAAAAACGGACAACTTCGCCTCTCTCTTTTCTTTCGTTTGCCCGTCGTTTTTTCTCTGGACAACTTCCTCTCGAATGGAAATCCGAGATGGCAACTGTCTTATTTGAGTATGCCCGAATATACGGGAGGAGTATGCCTAATTTTGGATAATCAACAGCCGTGTTTGGATGTATATAAGTGGGGAGTCTCTCCAAACGATTCTCCAGTCCTCCTAGGGCATTTTCGATACCGGAAATGCCCTATTGGTGCTGGATTCTGAACATCTCGCTAGTATGGGGCTGAATGGATACTCGGAAATAGTGTGCAAAATTAGAGAGAATTCACAAACATTTTGCGCAGTATTTCCGATTTTCATCCAAAATAATTTGAAAAAGTCGTTCTGAAATAGTGTGCTAATTTACAGCATATTTTCAGTCTGTAGGCTGCTTTTTTATTTTGCTCCAAGAGAGAAAGGAGAGAGAAAATGAAGATTAGAGAGCCGACAAGTCTTTCAGATAGTAAGGTCTTTTCTAATGGGAATATTTGTGCGAAAATATGAAACTAGGTAAATCTCTATGAAAAACGTATTCAATGAAGGGAGATGACTTATGAAGTTTAAGGGGATTTTCATTAGATCAATTTCATTAATCGTGGCAATTTTCCTCTTTTACGTAAATTGCACAAATACAAAAGCGGAGACCTTGACACATTTACAAGTTTCAGAGATTGCATCAGATTACTTAAAGGGGTATGTATCCCAACCAGGAGCGGTAGAGGTATATAACAAGAGTGCCCTTCTTGGAGAGGGGCAAGTATATGGTGAGTTCACCATCAATTTTAATTCGAAAATTACAAGTGGCACAGTATTGACTGTGAAATTTATTAGCGACAAAGAGGAAACACAAATCGTATCGGTTACGTATCAACCGATTACCAAAATAAATAGAGTGGACGATAAACAAAAAATCCTTTCTGGAACCGGTTTTCCAAACACATTGGTATCTGCCTATATCAACGAAAAAGCTCTTATGCTCAAAAAATACGATAATACTACAGGTCAGTTTGAATTCTATCCGTCCAACGAACTAAAAAACGGAGCATTAATAAAAATTGTGTCAAATGGAAATGGTGTAAAGAGCATCAGCTATGCTCAAGTCACGGCAGCGCCATCACCGAATAAACCAGTGGTGAATGCTATTTCCAATAAAGACGTCTATATAACGGGTACAGCGGAGATAAATAGTACCGTTTTTGTGCAGACAAACGGAGTTACTTACACTCAAAAACTAGTGAATACGAATCAGTTTAAGATTCGACTTTCTAAGACGCTAAAAGAAGGAACGAGCGTCAAGGTGTACGTCAAAGATTTAGTGGGAAGAATCAGTAGTACTGTAACTTTAGTGGTGCTTGATAAAATTCCACCTAAAACACCAACGGTCAATAAAATTAGTGATAAAACCTTTGTAATTAGTGGAAAAACAGATTCGGGGGCAACTGTATATATAAAAAGAAACTCCAAACAAATAGCAATAATTAAAGCAGATGGGAACGGAATCTACTCTTATCGAGTGCCGTTACAAACCAGAGGAACAGTTTTTGAGATTTATGCAATAGATCAGGCGAGTAATACAAGCCCCGTTGTAAAAGCTGTTGTTAGTTCACAATCTAGAAGTTCGAAGACTATTCTTAATGCGCCAATTATTAGGCAAATGCCTGAACTTCCTAGGGGATGTGAAGTAACGAGTTTAGCAATGTTGCTAAATCATGCCGGTATAAAGGTTAGTAAAATGACCTTAGCGCAGCAAGTGAAAAAAGATCCAACACCTTATAAAATCGTAAAAGGGAAAAAGTATTTTGGGAATCCTAATTATAGTTTTGTGGGAAATATGTATACATTTTCTAAACCGGGATTTGGGGTATTTCATAAACCGATTGAGGATTTAGCTAAAAAGTATTTGCCAAATCGGATCGTAAATCTTACAGGACAATCATTTGATAGCGTCTTAAATTATGTGAGTGCCGGCCATCCGGTCTGGGTGATTAATACGAGTTGGTTTAGTGTTGTTCCTCAAAAGTATTGGGAAACTTGGTATACCCCTCAAGGACCAATTCGAATTACAAAGAAGGAACATTCTGTCCTCGTAACGGGGTATGATTCAAAGTATGTATATTTTAATGATCCTCTTGATGGAATGAAAAATAAAAAGAAACCTCTCAAATCATTTATTGATGGTTGGAAACAATATGGTAGTCAAGCTATTAGTTATTATTAACTGTAGTTGAGCAAATTTACTAACATAAATTGACAACCAAACAAAAAAGGAGACATGAACCCGATTCCTTGGTTAGAATAGATGTGCCAACAAACCATTCACACAAGGAGGTTCATGTCTCATGAATAGATTAGCACATCATCAAGGAATCCACAAGTTTTTCACGATGTTAGGGTTGGCGCTTTATTTCTCGAAACCGGTCATGAAGCATCTCGTTCATATCGTGGATGCGATGGTGACGAAAGGTTTTTCCGGGACGTTGACCGATCTTCATCGTGGGAGCTTTCATCCGAACCATCGCACGACACTCAGTCATTTTTTCACGAAAAGCCCTTGGGAGGAAGAGACACTGCTTCGCAAACTCCAGCAGTGGATCCTTCGTCGTGTCGAACGCAGCTCGAAACGAGAGAATCAACCCCTTTTTGTTTCGATCGATGATACGATTTGCCAAAAAACGAAGCCTTCGTCACGGGCCACGCACGCCATTCAAGGGTGTGATTGGCATTTCTCCCACAAAGATCATCAATCGGTCTGGGGGCATTTGCTCGTTTGGCTGATGGTGCACACCTTCACACAAGCGTTCCCGTTCTCGTTCCGCTTGTATGACAAGAAGGCGGGAAGAAGCAGAATCGACTTGGCGATCGAGATGCTTTCCTTGCTCAAGGGGAAGCTGGCTCAGCCGGTGTATGTGCTCATGGACTCTTGGTATCCATCCCAAACGCTCGTGGAAGCTTGTCTGAAAAAGGGATTCCATGTGATTGCGATGCTCAAGACGAACCGAATTCTCTACCCGAAAGGCATCGCCATCCAAGCGAAGCAGTTTGCGCGCTACCTCGAACCGAACGATACCCACCACGTCACGGTGGGATAGGAGCGTTACCGCGTGTATCGTTACGAAGGCCTCCTAAACGGTCTTGAGAATGTGGTGGTGCTGCTGGCTTGGAAGGCGGATCAGCCGATGACGTCGGAATATGTCCATTGTGTCTTGAGCACCGATGGGGAGCTCGGCGATGAAGAGATCTTGCGTTACTATGCCCAGCGCTGGACGATCGAATGCTTTTTTCGGCAGGCAAAAGACCAGCTGAAGCTGGATGGATACCGCGTTCGCCACATTCGGGCGGTGAAACGGTATTGGGCGGTGGTGCTGTTGGCCTCCGTGTACTGCATCGCCGAATCCCAACAACCCCTTTTCGCTGGACAGGAGCTTCTTCGATCACGGAAAGGTCACAGCGTCGTTGAGTTCATCTATAACGCTGCGAAGCAAGAGATTTCCATTGATGTGATCAAAAAACAGCTCCGTATCGCGTAAGGGGTACCCTGTTTGTCTCTTTAATCATGGAAATTATTGTAATAAAAAATGCTCATCTACAGGATATAAATTTTCTATAAATCGTTTTTTCACTTAAAAAAATGCCGTTGGTCATTCCATTTTTGTTTTTTTACTTGTTTTTGTAAATTTTCCATCTGCTCTTCTATTTTTTTTGCTTTCTCTCTCCATAAATGCCCTTCACCGAATCTCGCTTCTTTTGCTCTTTTTAAATAAAAATCAATTAAAAACGTATATTTGTTTATATCAAAACGGTCGTTTGCAAGCGATTGTTCGTAATATACTGCTGCTTGTTTAATGTTTTGTTGTTTTTCCGCATTTTTCCCTGCGTAAAATAACAGTAAAGAATGGTTTGGTTCGAGCTTTAGAGCGCTTTCAAGCGCGCGTTGCTCTTCTTTTCTAGATAGCAATTCATTTTCTACCGCAAAAAGAACATACGATGTATTCCACTTGTTTTGTTTCATTGCTTCTGTAATGAATGTGTGTGCTTCTTCTTTTGTACTAGCGTATTGTGTAGCAACAAATATTTGCTCGGCCTTGATGAATTGGAAGCATAAAATGATGCACATGCCGAATACGAAAAAACTATATGTTGTTTGCATAGATGTGAACTTAAACGAATGTGTTTTTTTCATTCCTGATATAGCTAACATTATGGTAAACATAATGAGTGTAGGATACGAGAATGTAAATTCGATTACGGCATGAAAAATGAGAAATACAAAAGGTACAAATTCAATTGCTCGTTGTTTCCAAAGGCTTTTTCCGGCATAAAAAACAAGGAATAAAACGTATATGGTTCCGATTAAGCCAATTTCGACTAAAAAATTTAGATACCCGTTATGTAACTCGCTTGATAAATAAGGGAAAGACTGTACGCGATACATCATTATTTTCCATGCTTTTCCTCCAAGTCCAGTCCATATAAATGACTCCCATTCTTGCCATGCATCTTTCCAATACACGATTCGTTCTGTTAACGTTCCAACGTTAACAGAAAATCGGCGTTGTAATGAAAGGGGAAGAATACGATATATAAGACCTTTAAAGTAAAGATCAGCGACGAATAAAACTGCAATGATGAACAAAGATGCCGGAAATACGTGAATGGAAGCTACGGTCGGAAATTTTATATAGCCTCCTCTTTTCTTTCCAAACCATATAAGCAACATGAAAAATGTGAGCATAACGGCTGGCAAGAAGGAAAAACGAATGTCCCCATTGACCGTCATCAATACATATATAATTGTTCCACCGAGGAATGAATAAATGGATAGTATCGTATACATGAAGTGTTGTTGTTTTGGAACAACGTAAAACGAAATGAGCCATGTGATAAAAAACAACACCCATGCTCCACGAGATTCAGTTAGTAAAAATAATGTCCATAAAGGTAAAATAGCACATTGATGAAATAGCGATACTGTCTGTTTGTTTTCTTTTAAAGAGTAGCCGAGATGAAATAATAAAAGACCACCTAACAGCGATGCAAAGGCGTTTGGGTATTGAAAAAAACCACTGAGACGTTTTCCTAACCCAGACACTTCTTGGGAAACGGACAAAATAAAATCCGGAAAAGAAACAACATCTGTAAGTATGACATAAGTAGAAGCTATAATTGTCCAGCTCACCGAGATGACTATATGTTGTTTATTTTTCACAAGCAAAAACAGCATAACAAAAGCAATACAACTGATCCAAACGAGCATTTGGTCAATTGTACCTTGAACCGTTTCCACGTGAAAAAAAAGCGAAAATGAATAGAAAAAAGGCATCGGAAATAATAAGGTAGGAAACATGACTCTTTCTTTTCGAATTAAAGCATATAACAACCAAAATACACATAATGCACTAGCGAAAAGTCCAAATGAATAAATGCGGTCATATAGACCAAAAGAAAACACAGCAGCAATAAAGAGCACATACACGATAAAAGCCATTATCATCACCTTTCTTATCTACATCTTACATTGGGAAATTGTACAGTAATATTCATTGCTTGTCACTAAAAGTTATATTTTAATAAACATACATAAAATGTTTTCATTGTAATGATTGTGTAATGATTTGTTTTATATCATAGTAATTAAAATGATATTCGTTAGGAGGGTGAAGAGCGGTTGAAGAAGTTAATGTTCTCTGTTTGTCTAGCCGTTTTGACGTTATTTACTTTTAGCACAGTACGTACAAGTGCAAACATAGAAAGCGATGTAAACAAACTTGTTGAACTAGGTATTATAAAAGAAAACGAGAAAAAGAGGATGAAAAACGTAAATGATCCGATGAAAAAAATTGATGCATATATTTTATACATCCGTTTAGCGGGTTTGGAAAATAAAGCGAAATCATTCCGTGGAAAAAATACATACAAAGATATTAACCAAGTTCCAAAAGAATACGTTTCTTATGTGAACTATGCGAAAGCAAACCCAAAACTCGGATGGGATAAAAAAAGCGACTCATTTGAGCCACGATCGACATTGACAATTAAAGAGTTTACAAAATATATGCTTGATTTATTAGGCTATATTCCAGACCGTGATTATTTAGCTGAAGAGCAAATGGAGTTCGCCCAAAGCATCTATTTACTGTCGAAAAAAGAGGCAGAACGTGCAAACAGTAAGCTAACCGTTAAAGACGCTCATGCCATTATTTTAAAAGCGATGAAAGTGTTTAATAAACAAGGAGAGTTATTTTCAGCAGTATTAGAAAGCAAAAAAATTGTAAACAGCGATGCGGTGAAAAAATATAATTTGCACATTTCTAGTGAAGAAACAAACGCAGAAACGAAGGAAATTGATATGGAAGTGGAGGAGGTGAAGTAACGTGAAGCGAATAATGATTTCTTTATTAAGTTTTCTATTCTTTTTCTCCCCGCTTTTTCAAAGTTATGCATTAGGTGAAGGAGAAACGGTTTCCGAGCCGAGCATCGAAGTTCGTGGGATAGTGGACGGTGGCAAGTACAATACGGGTGTTACACCTGAAATTATATGCCAAGGAACATGCGAAGCGTACTTGAATGGTCGAACGTTTGAAAGTGGTACAACACTAAGTGATGAAGGAACGTACAGGCTTGTAGTGAAAGCGACCGTTCGACCATATACGATCACAAAGTATTTCAATTTCGAAATTGATAAATCTGCACCGTCTTTTGCCACAAATATTGACGACACAGAAGAGAAGAGAAAAACTAAACCTAGTATTTACGTGTACCCAACGAATGAAAGCGCCACGCTTTACTATTCTATTAATGGAGTGTTAAAAACAATATGGCTTGACAAATGGGAAAGATTTTATTTCGACAACGAGTTAGGGGATAACGGAACATATACCATTTCTTTTTATCTCGAGGATAGTTTAGGAAATCGGACAGAAACGAAGCAAAAAACGATTACGATTGATAATACGCCTCCGGTCATTACAGTTATTGGAGTGGAAGATGGGGGGGTATATCGTTCGGCTACACCGATCATTATGGTGAATGAAGGAACATATGAAGCTTCGATCTCTACTTCTTACGATTCATATTATAAAGAGTTCATTTCAGGAACAAGTTTAACGAGAGAAGGAAGTTATAGATTGTATGTTACAGCGAAGGATGAGGCAGGGAATAGCTCTAAAACAACGATCGATTTCAATATTGATACGACAGCTCCTACAATCCAAACGTACGGGTATAGAGGTGTATATATAGAAAACACGTCCACTTTCCCTGTTACATCACCAATTAAGTTGAAATTTGACGAACCTTTAAATCTTAGTACGTTAAACACAAATACGATTCAACTTCGCAATGTCGAAACAGGACAGTACGAAAGCGAAAAGCTTGACTTTGCTAATGCTAAGCAAGAAAAAGCGAATGATTATTGGAATAAAGTGACATTTGTAACAATTCCGTTAAAGGAAAAGTTACGAAGCTTAAGTAAATATCGCTTAATTATTAACACAGCTGGAATTACCGATGCGCTTGGAAACGCAATGGAACCAAAAACGATTACACAAGATTTTCAAACGAGACAATTTTACGACGCTGTCTCGATCGTATCGAGCAACGTTGATGGTGGGGAAATGGGCAGCTTAGGTAGCATTAAGTTGCAGGTTGATCAAGATATCACCCTTAAAAACATTACAGGCACAAAATTTCGTTTGAAAAACGTTTCAACTGGTGAGTTAGTATATGGAAATATTGATGTGAACGGAAGGGAAATTTCATTGCAACCAAACGCTGGTCTTGCCGAGAATACAACTTATGAGTTAACGATTGAGCCGGATGGTATTTTGAGCAATGACGGCATTCCGATGAAAGCGCCATATTCCAAAACGTTCAAAGTTGCAAGTTTGTTTAAAGCTGTTTCCGGACCAGAGGAAAAAATAACGGAACGACGTCCGCAACTGTCGGTTACGTTTAATAACCCAATTGATGAAAAGTATGTAGATAGTACGTATTTTAAATTGCTTGAAAACGATCTTTCGAACAGAAATGAAGAAGTTGAAACGAAAATAACGCTTTCACCAGATAAAAAGACGGTTTCCATTTTTCCGTTAGCAAATTTTTCGAGCGGTGATCGTTATAAAGTGATTGTGAGCAGTGGAATAAGGGATATTTATGGTCAACAGTTAGCAGTAAGTGAAGATGTATCATACCCAATTGAAGTGGGTAACATCGTTACGCTTTTACAAAAACCTACCGACATCACATGGACGCAAGTGAATTTCAAAACGATACGATTATCTTGGAAAGATACAAGTATTGGAGAAACAGGATATTACTTGCGTGTGGATGGAGATAAAGAAAACCAAGACTACTATCCATCTGTTAAAGGATATGGTTCAGTAGTAACTTTTGATTTAGTGTTTGATGAACCGCTTGGGGTCCATACGGTAGAAATTATGCCAGCGGATGAAGAAGGCGATGAAGCGGAGGATTACAAAGCGAAAGTAACAAAAATTAAGCTGACAGCAAATAAGCCAGCAAAACCATCAAACGTTCGAGTTAAGCTATTGCGTGACGGATCGCTTGAATGGACATGGAAAGACGTACCAGCAGACTATCCTGGGGAAACTGCTTACGTCATTATTCGTAAAAAATACGCTGAAAAAGCGTCTAGCGCGAACCGAACGCATTCGTCTAAAGGAAGATTTGTGGAGCGTATCGATTTAAGCAAAGAAACAGTTGTAAATAATACAATTGTTCGCTACATTTCTCGCTCGATCAACATTGAGGGTGCGGGTGGTTCCGATTTTGAAAGCGATAAAGTGAAGTACGTCATTAAGTTGCCGGCTAAACCACCGAAAGCGACAATTAAACGAAGTGAGTACGACCAGGGAAGCAGACAGTTTACTATTCAGTGGACAATGAAAGATAGTAAAAATGTTGCCCGAACGTATGCTTACATTTTTAAACGAAACGGAGAAATTGTTGCAACTACAGACAAATTTACACTAAAGCCAGGGCAAACCTCGGTGTCGGATACATTAGACTACTATAATTTGCGTTATTACTATTATGATATGAATGAAGAAGACAAATGGCAAATTGTCGTTGTCACATACAATGCAGTAGGCATAGAAACGAACTCTTCTGCAAAAGATATTATTTTCATAAGTGAAGAATAGGAGGATATGTCATGAACAAAAAAAGATGGTTAGCGTTAGGCGTATCGTTGTCGTTATTAGCTACACCGACAGTCGCTTTTGAAAAACATGTGTTTGCTAATTCTGCTGAAGAAGAGGTAATTGATCAAGATCAAGTGTTAGAACAAGATGAGTCATCGCAACAATTACCGCCACAAGAAATTGTTTCAAAAATCGTTCCTTACTTTACAAACACGAGCTACAAAAAAAGCGAGTTTACTATTTTCTTAAAGCTACCGGAAGATGTAGATCAAAGCACGATTAATACAAATACAATCCATATTCGTAATTTAAATATCGGCGATGATCAAACAGCAGACAGCCCAATTAAGTTAACGATTGACATGTCAAGTAAAACGGTAACGATTAAATTAAAAGAAGATTTAGATCAAAATGCCGAGTATACGTTAATCGTTGATGGGGTGAAAAGCGAATCAGGAGTTGCATACGAAGAAGTTCGCAAATCGTTTCAAACAAACGAACAACAAGAAGAAGAAGTGACAGAGTTAGCGCAAGTGCAGGAGCTCACAGGGGAAGCGATTTCTCCAACAGCAATTAAATGGACGTGGAAATACAACAAAACAGACGAAAAGAAAATCGATGGATTCCGTATATATGATGAAGACGGCGATTTATTGACAGATGATGATGATTTAAACGCAAAAGATCGTCAATTTATTCAAAACGGACTGAAGCCTGGTAAAAAGTACAGCATTTCGATTGTAGCGTTTAAAGTTACAGACGATGATGAGGAAGAAGTTATCGAAAGTGAAAAACTAACAGCTGCTGCAACGACAAAACAGCTTGTCATGCCAGCGATGAGTGAAAAAGCTTTAATTGCTAAAGTATCTGGATACAACATTCAATATTATTGGGAGTATAAAAACTATCAAGATTACAAACAAAACTTTACAGATTACGAAATTCAAATTGCGGACGATAAAGACTTTACGAAAAACGTCATTAAAGCTCCTTTAATTAAAGGTAATGTATTACACAAAAATGCATTAAAAAATCGTTCAACGAAAAATGCGATGAAATTGACGAAATATTTCCGGATCGTAAACAAAGCTCACAATATAAAGAGCAACCCGACAAAAAAGACGATTTTTGTAAATCCTGCTGTTTCACCGAAAGCCCCTTCTGTTACAATCGCTGAAGCGAAAGATGGGTATGTCATTGTGCAAATTAAAGATTTATCGACAAATGAAGCGGCATTCCGCTTGTACTATCTCGATAAATATGGAGAGAAATATTTCCTTACAACAGTGACAAGTAAGTCAATGAAGTCTACTGGTGATGTTTATCCGGTGCGTGTGTATTGGTTAGATTTGAAGGAGTTCCATGGATTTAAAGCAACAGCTGTCGATAAAAATGGAATTGAAGGAAAAGAATCTGACATGGCCATCTTTTCAGAAGCAGGTGATGAAGGGGAAGAAGTGGATGAATAAAAATGATCGGAGAGCTGCAAGTCCGGCTCTCCCATACATATTAATAAATGACGATGAAAGGTGGTTACTGAATGAAGGGAGCAAAGAAAAAGTTACAGCTTGTTGCCGCTACATTACTTGCTAGTTCACTATTCAGCTTTCCAGTGCCTTCTTTTGCTGCAAGTAATGTGACGCCAAACACCGTCAACATAAGTGTAGCGCCTAATGAAAGCAAAAGTTTTGATGTGAATGTAACAACAGACGAACAACCAATCCCACAATTAGATGTGGCATTTGCGATTGACCGAACAGGCAGCATGGGTGATGAAATTAATGTTGCGAAAGAAAAGTCAATTGAAATCATGAAACAAATTAAAGAACTTGTCCCAGATAGTTCGTTTAGTGTTGTATCGTTTATGGATTATCCTGGAGTGTACAAATACCCAGGATATAGCTACTCATATGGTACTAAGACAGATATAGCATTTGAGATAAATCAAAAAAACACGAACGATATTGATGCTGTCGCTGATGCGATTAATCGTTTAACGCTTGGGGAAGGTGATGACTTACCTGAAAGCTATACACGTGTGCTTTATGAGTTAAGTGAAGGAACAAATGGTTGGAGACCATCTGCAAAAAAAGTTGCAATTGTTATTGGCGACGCACCAACGCATGACTTGGATTTTGCAGGATACAATTACGGTGGTGACCCAGGTCGAGATGGAATAGCTGAAACAAAAGATGACCTTGACTTCGAAACGGTTGTTCAACAACTAAACGAACAAAACATTACAGTATTAGCTGTGCAGGGACATGCAAATAACGGAGAAAAAGCGGCTACCGCTACGTTTAAAGGGATGTCAGAAGGATATGACAAGTCTGTCGGAACGAAAGGTCAATATTTTTTACTGAAAAATGCTACTGAAATTCCAAAGGCTATTGTAAACATGATCAAAAATGAAACAAATAAAATTAAAAAGCTGACGCTTGAAATCCCTCAAGATTATCAATCGTGGATTCAGCTAGACCAAAGCGAATACACAGACGTAGGACCAAGTACGACAAAAACGTTTCGAGTAACCGTTACACCACCAAAAGGAACAGCTGATGGCACATATAATATTTCTCTACGTGCTCTTGGTGACGGGGCATATCTGGGTGCAACCGAGCTAACGGTAAACGTTAAATCTCCGGGGCAAGCGAAAGAAGATAAAGTGGTTTTAGATCATTTGGAAGCTTCAGAATCAAATATTTTTCTTCAACCGAAGCAATCATTGAAATTAAAAGTATATGCTGTATATTCGGACGGAACGGTGAAGGAAATTACAAGTGACAAAAAAACCGTTTATCGTACGAAATCTGGAAGTATTGCGACAGCTTCAAAAGGAATTGTGAAAGCTGGGAACAAAGAAGGTAATACGGATCTGCTTATTTCGTATGCAGGAAAATCGTTAACGATTCCAGTTGCTGTCGGTAAGAAGAAAATTGTGTCACTAGAAGTTTCTGCACCGAGCTTAAAATTAAATGTTGGTCAAACAAAACAAATAGAACTATATGCTGTTTATGAAGATGGAAGTGTAAAAAATGTCACAGATCTTGCTTATTGGTTAACGGATGATAGTACGATCGTACAAGTCGATCGTGGCGATGTTGAAGGGGTAGAAGCGGGTATAGCAGTTGTAACAGGTCGCTACAATGGTCAAGAAGCATATGTGTCTGTGGAAGTGGTGGATGAGGCGGATAAAGGAGAGCTCCTAGGATTAGAGTTGTCTGATAAAAATTTAAAAATGAAAGTTGGAGAAGAACAAGAAGTGAGCGTATGGGCTGTTTATGAAAGCGGGCATAAAGAAGATGTGACGGAAGACGTTGTATGGCAGTCCAGAAAAAGTAGCATTGCAAATGTTGTTGACGGAGTGGTAGAGGCGAAAAAGGAAGGCGAGACGTCGATCGTTGTTACGTACAAAGGCAAGTCTGTTACTCTTACCGTAAAAGTTGCTGAAACGAAAGTAGTTTCATTATCTGCTTCCACGAAACGAGTAACGCTTACTGAAGGTGGGCAAAAACAAATTACTTTGTTCGCTCTGTTAGATGGCGGTGAGAAAGTAGATGTGACGAAAGAAGCGGAGTGGTCGGTTAGACGAAACTCAATTGCGGAAGTAGAAAAAGGGTTGGTTAAAGGTGTTGGAAAAGGAACAACAACCGTTGTTGCGAAATACGGTGGAAAATCAATAACAATTTCTATTACGGTGAAATAAGGGAGGAAGAAAATATGAAGTTGAATAAAAAATCGTTTGCTACAAGCCTTGTGTGTGCTTCTTTACTTTTTGGTCATGGAATGGTTTTTGCGGAAGATGAGGTACCAGCAGCGCCAAGTGAGGTACCAAGCGAAACTCCGGCAACTTCGCCTAGTACCCAAGAACAAGTAAAATTAGAGGGCATTGAAGTTAGCGAGAGCGAATTATTGCTTAAACCAAACGAAAGTCAAAAAATTAAAATTTACGCTCATTATTCAGATGGTGAAGTAAAAGAAATTACAAACAATAAAGATATTGTAGTGAAAATTAGTTCAACGAGTGTAGTGAGCGCAACGAAAAATTTAATTAGAGCTGGGAAGAAAACAGGAAAAGCGACGGTTACTTTTATTTACAAAGGAAAAAGCGCAACGGTTAACGTAGTTGTATCGAAAGTAACTGTACAGTCTCTTGAAGTATCTGCTACTACCCTTTCTTTAGGAAAAGGCCAAACAAAAGATGTAACATTAACAGCTACAATGTCTGACGGCTCTTCAAAAGATGTAACGAATTTAGCAACTTGGATGACGAGCGATGCAACTGTTGCAGATGTAGATGCTGGAAGTGTTGAAGGAGTTGGAGAAGGTGTTGCTGAAGTAACAGCACGTTATGGCGGAGAATCTGTAACAATTACGGTTGAAGTATCAGAAAATGTAGCGGAGCTTGAGGGAATCGAAGCATCGGATAAAAACCTTAAGCTTGAAGTAGGAGAAGAAGATGAGATTAAAATTTGGGCTGTCTATAGCGATGGAAATAAAGAAGAAATAACAGATGACATCGTTTGGCAACCAAAACATCGCAGCATTGCTGATGTTGTAGATGGTGTTATTGTAGCGAATAAGCCAGGGAAAACATCGATTGAAGCAACATATAAAGGAAAATCAGTGAAACTTTCCGTCGAAGTTGTTCAACCGAAAGTAACTAAATTAGAGGCAAACGTAAAGAAAGTAACGCTTGCACAAGATGGAACAAAACAAGTGATGCTCACGGCAATTTTAAGTAATGGGAAAAAAGTAGATGTGACAAAAGATGCAGAGTGGTCTGTAAAGCGCGACACAGTTGCTGAGGTAGAAGCGGGGCTTATTAAAGCAATTGGTGCAGGAACAACGACAATTGTAGCGAAGTATGAGGGGAAAGTTGTTCAAATTGTTGTAACGGTAAAATAATACAAGAAGAGATTGGAGCTCCTATTTTTCAGTGTTTAGGAGCTTCCTTTTTCATGTTAAGGGGGGGGGAAAATGCGGCGAAAATGGTTTGCAACAATATGCTCATTGTTATGTTGTTTGTTATTCGCTAGTTATGCGTTTGCAAATAATGGAGACAGTCGAGGGAGTAGGTTCGCTGTTAAAATTCCAGCTATATATATTAATGTAACTGATGAGTCTGTGGATGTAACAGTTGGAGAGTATAAGACATTAAAAGCGAGCGTTTATCCAGAAAACGCAACGAATAAAGAGCTCGTTTGGATGAGCTCTAACCCAGCGGTTGTAAAAGTTGATAACAATGGAAACATTGTTGGCGTATCAGAAGGGACAGCGTATGTTTATGTGTCCACTACAGACGGTACAGTTTCTAACAAAATATATGTAACAGTGAAGCCGAAACGAATCGTTCCGACCGCCATTATGTTAAATACATCATATGTAGAACTAGTTATTCGTGGTGAGTCAAAAAAACTCGAAGCTACTGTGGAGCCAGCAAATGCGACAAATAAATCCATATATTGGTCAAGTAGCAATGCAAATGTTGTTGCAGTTGATGGCAATGGAGTTATTAAGCCGATTGGTGTTGGTACCGCCATTGTTACGGCTAAAACGGTAGAAGGAGGACAAATCGCAACGTGTACAGTAAAAGTTTATAGTCTTCATCCAGAGCGTGAAGTAAAGTCTTTAGAAGTTTCTGAAAACGTGTTTCAATTGATGACAAATGAATCGCTAAAATTTAAAGTGTATGCTCATTTTGAAGACGGTAGTCAAAAAGAAGTGACGTTTGATCAAGAAATTATTTATCAAATGTTTCCGACAACAATTGCAGAAGTGAAAAATGGGATTATTAAATCGAAAAACCGCTCAGGCAAAGGAGAAGTAAAAATATATTACAACGGAAAAACAGTTAAAGTCCCGGTTATTGTTTCGAAAAATAGTGTGGAGGAATTGCACCCTTCTGCTCAACAAGTGACTTTGCACGCAAAAAAACGAACGCAAGAGATTGAGCTGATCGCTATATATAAAGACGGAACAACAAAAGATGTCACAGATTTGGCAACATGGACAACTGATAATAGCGAGGTAGCAGAAGTCGAACGAGGCCTCATTAAAGCTGTAGATGAAGGAATTGCGAAAATTACAGCTCGATATGATAATCAAACAGCAATCATTACAGTTGATGTAGTGAGTGAACAAAAGCAACTAGAAGGGCTAACAGCGTCAGACAAAAATATACAATTGTTTGTGGAACAAGAGGATGAGGTAAAGATTTGGGCGCTGTATTCAAACGGTGAGAAAGAAGAAGTGACAGATGAAGATGGTATCGTGTGGCAACCGAAGAACCGCAGCATTGTTGATGTGGTAGACGGTGTGATCGTGGCGAAGAAGCCGGGAAAAACAAGTATTATTGCTACTTATAAAGGAAAAAGCATTTCTATTTCTATCGTAGTGAAGGAAAAAGAAGTAACGAGAATAGAAGCAAGTACAAAGAGAATAACGTTAAAAGAAGGGGAAGAGAAAAATATAAAAGTGTACGCATATTATAATGACGGAAAGAAAGTGGATGTAACGAAAGAGGTTATGTGGTATACAAAAAGAGAAGAAATTGCAATAGCAAATGAAGGAATAGTGAGAGGAATAAAACGAGGCACAACAACTGTATATGCCAAACTGAATGGAAAGGTTGCTTATATTGTTGTAACCGTAAAATAAGACATTTGAGTTGGGTTGTATGCCCAACTCAAATGCTTTTTTCACGACGATATTTTCTTGGATGCTGTTCGTTTTGCGAACTTTTGTTTTTATTTATTAAAAATAAAGTTAGCTTAATTAACAATTTTATAAATATATAGAAACCGAAAAATAATAAAAAACCATATAAACCAATAACCGCATCAGACAGTTCCATCTGCCCTCTACCTGTAATTTTTTGTTCAATTTCGATTGCGAATACAATGACGATCAATACGGTAAACGTGTAAAAGAAAGAAATGGTTGTTAAACTCCACTCCGACAAAACTTTAAAAATAGCATGTATAAAGAAGAAAAAGAACATGCCTAAAAATCCGATAATCCAAAAATGTAAGTCTTTATCTGTCACACGAAAGCCAAATGATTCACTCATTTTTAACACAATATCATGAATAATATTTACTACTTCGACAATAAGCTTAATACTTTCTTTCACTTTCTTTTTCCCCTAAGCTATGTGTGGAACACATTTAATTTTATAATAAATTTCTATAGAAGGTAAGAATAAATCCGTCATGTAATGATTATGTAATGATTACAGGCGTGTTGATTAACCAATAATATCCATAAAAAGCATAGAAAAAAGAGCACCTTTCCTGTAGAATGTAAGTAGC
>NZ_JAILZV010000040.1 GCF_023512315.1 Anoxybacillus sp. | reverse complement strand
ATTTCACTTTAAATTGGTTCGCTTTGTTTTCGAATTCTTGTTGCGAGTTTTCAACCAATGTGTTGTCCATGTCTACCTATTGGCCGTTTTTCTTAAAGTGAATCAGCTCTGCAAATACTTCTGCGGTATACGTGCCATCAAAATTTTCGTAGACCTTTGCTGTTTCCGTTCGAAGAGAGGGGATCTCTTTTTCCTTCGGATACGGGTCACGAGAAAAGGGCTCTTCTTTTTGCACTTCGTTCGGAAGAGAAACGGTGTGGTCTTGGATAGGTTCTGTCACAGACGAAGAAGAGGCTTCCTCTGCCTTTACAAACGGCGTCCATGTCGAAATGGTTAACGTAAACGCAAGCACATACGAAAGAAATGCATAGCTTTTCCTTTTTTTCACCCGATGTCACCTCATAAGCTAGTAATATCCCATCGACGGAATATCGACGGCGGACATTATTATATTGGCAACTCCCACTTGAAAACGTCAATCCTTTTCTTCATGGTAAAATAACCCTAACATATTTCCTTACAGCCATTATAAAAACCCCCTCCACCTATGATACAAGTGGAGGGGGAAGAGGTTAGGCTCTTACCATTTGTCGTTGGAACGATTTTAGTTCTTCCATGAATTCGTTGAATTGACCGATGTCCATTTGTTGCGCAGAATCTGATAAAGCAACTGCTGGGTCTGGATGGACTTCGGCCATGACGCCGTCTGCACCGATTGCTAATGCCGCTTTCGCACAAGGAAGCAATAGGTCACGTCGTCCAGTCGAGTGCGTCACATCGACGAATACCGGTAAATGCGTTTCTTTCTTCAAAATTGGCACTGCCGAAATATCAAGCGTATTTCGTGTCGCACGCTCATATGTGCGAATGCCGCGTTCACAAAGAATGATTTGGTCGTTTCCTTGCGACATAATATATTCCGCTGCATTAATAAATTCTTCAATCGTCGCCGCCAATCCGCGTTTTAACAATACCGGCTTTTTCACTTGCCCTGCTGCTTTCAACAGTTCAAAGTTTTGCATGTTACGCGCACCGATTTGAATGACGTCAATGTAATCGAGCGCAAGTTCAATATCTGCCGGTGTAACGATTTCGCTAATGACCGCTAACTCATACTCATCCGCGATTCGTTTTAAAATTTTCAATCCTTCTAACCCGAGCCCTTGGAAGTCGTATGGAGATGTTCGTGGCTTGTACGCGCCGCCTCGCAATAATTTCAGTCCGTGCTTTTTCACTGCTTTGGCAACTTCCGCTACTTGCTCGTAGCTTTCGACCGCGCATGGTCCCATGACAAAATATTGCTTGCCGTCGCCAATTTTTTCGCCTTTCACATCAACAATCGTATCTTCTGGCTTTTTCTTCCGTGAAACGAGAAGCGCTTTTCGATGGTCGTCTTCTTGCAACTCTAATCCTGCTTTAAAAATTTCTTTAAAAATATGTTTCAATGTCGCCGTTTCAAACGGCCCATCGTTATGCTCAAGAATTAAATCAAGCATTTTGCGCTCACGAACCGGGTCGTACCGGTAAGTTCCTTGCGTTTCTTTAATTTTTCCGATTTCTTGAACAAGCCGCCCCCGTTCATTAATCAACTTCAAAATTTGCAAATTCACCTCGTCGACCCTTGCTCGTAACTCATCTAATCTTTCATTGCTCATGCTTTCTCTCATCCTTTCTTTATAAAAGCTGAAAAATATGATACATTTCTAATAATTAGACATTATTATAATGCAAACCATTTCGATTGTCACGAAAAAACTTTAATAATTAAACGCTTTTAAGCGATAAAGTATCATATGATATTTTCTAAAGAAGGTGAACGTGATGTCTACTATTTTTGCCCTCGACATTGGAACTCGTTCTGTTGTTGGAGTTATTTTACAAGAAATGAACGGAACTTATCAAGTAGTAGAAATGATACTCAAAGAACATCGCGAACGGGCAATGCTCGATGGACAAATTCATGATGTGCCGGCCGTTGCTTCTATCATTATGGACATGAAAAACGAATTAGAACAAAAATATGGCCCGCTAAAAAAAGTATCCGTCGCCGCAGCAGGAAGAGCGTTAAAAACCGTGCGGGCGGAAGCGACATTTTCCATTGCCGGCAAGTCAATGATGACGAAAGAAGATGTGACCCATTTAGAACTAAGCGCCGTGCAGCAAGCGCAAGCAATGCTCGCCGCACAACAAAACGAGCAAAGCCAACACTACTACTGTGTCGGCTACTCGGTCGTCCATTACATAATCGATGGCCAAGAAATTGGCAGCTTAATTGACCAACAAGGAACAGAGGCAACGGTTGAAGTCATTGCGACGTTTTTGCCAAAAATCGTCGTCGAATCGCTGCTAGCGGCTTTACAGCGAGCAGAGCTAGAAATGGAGGCGCTGACGCTCGAACCGATTGCAGCGATTAACGTCCTTATTCCGCCGACGATGCGCCGCTTAAACGTCGCGCTTGTGGACATCGGAGCAGGCACGTCCGACATCGCCATTACCGACCTTGGCACTGTCGTTGCCTACGGAATGGTGCCAATTGCCGGCGATGAAATTACCGAAGCGATTTCCGATCAGTATTTGCTTGATTTTCCGCTTGCGGAAAAAGCGAAACGCGAACTTTCCGTCAACGAAACGGTGACGATTACCGATATTTTAGGATTTGAAACCGACGTACCGCGCGAAGAAATGATTGCGGCCATTTCGCCTGCCATTGACCGTTTAGCAGCGGCAATTAGCGAAGAAATTTTCGCATTAAATGGCGGAAAATCGCCAAAAGCGGTCATGCTTGTCGGCGGAGGAAGTTTAACGCCAGAACTTCCGAAGCGGCTTGCCCATCAACTTCAACTGCCAGAAAATCGCGTTGCCATTCGCGGCGTCGAAGCGATTCAAAAATTAAATGTGACACGAGAGCTACAAGCATATGGTCCTGGGTTAGTGACGCCAATTGGCATTGCTATTTCCGCTAAACAAAATCCAGTGCAATACATTAGTGTACATGTCAACGACCAACTCATTCGCCTATTCGACATGAAACAATTGACCATTGGCGACTGCTTGCTTGCGGCGGGCATTCCGCTTCATAAACTGTACGGAAAGCCAGGAATGGCGCTTGTTGTCACCGTCAACGGCCAACTTGTCACCATCCCTGGAACGTACGGCGAGCCGCCGCTGTTGCTGAGAAACGGAAAGCCGGCTTCTTTAGACACCCTGATTCAAAACGGGGATCAAATTATCGTAGAAAAAGGAAAAGACGGGGAGCAAGCCTCGATTCCGCTCAAAGAGCTAATCGACGAACTGCCGCGTAAAACGGTCACGATCAACGGGGAGAGATGCGAAATAAAAGCAACCGTTTACCAAAACGGACGGCCAGCTTCTCTTGATCGCGAGGTGCATGACCGCGACGTCATTGACGTAAAAATGCCGGAAACGATTGCGGCGCTGCTAGAAGAATTACAATTTTCTCATTTATTGCAAACCGCTGTGCCGTATACGGTACATATCAACGGGACCACGACAGAAATCAAACCGTTTTCCGGCGCCCTTTACAAAAATCGAATCGAAGTGAAACCGTCTGCCAGCTTTGAAGACGGGGATGTGATTGACATTATCCCACAAAAAACACCGACCGTTCAAGAATTGGCGGACGCCAAGCAACTGCGCCTCACCCATTCCATCCCTGTGCGTTTTAACGGGGAAATCGTGACGCTCACCAAACGGGCAGTTCAAGTAATGAAAAACGGACAACCACTCAACGAGGACGACGTTATCGAAAGCGGGGCAACGATAGAAATCGTTGCGCAAGCAGAAGAATCCTTTATTTTCCAAGATGTTTTCAACTACGTGGAAGTCGATGTACCTTCTTCTGGAACATCGTTTCATTTATTAAAAAACGGCGAACGTGTCACGTTTTATGAACCGCTTGCGCCAGGCGATCATTTAGAAATTGTCTGGGAAAATGCCGTGCAAAAAGGCTGAACCATTTGTCGGTTCAGCCTGCTTGTTGTTTTAACGCTTCATACGTAATATTCCAATGCGACGCATGCCACACCACCGCTCCGTTTTCAAATAGAAGCGCCTGCGGAGATTCGTGCTTGACGCCCGACGTTTCTGCGATATAATTCGAAAGCGGTCGCGCTTCTTGCACAAATAAATAGTACGTCTCCATTTCCGGATGATCTTCTACAAATGCTTCATATTCCTCAAAAGCTGCGCGGCTAATCGGGCATGTCAAACTATGTTTAACCAGCAAAAAACGCGGTTTCCCAGCTACTATTTGCTCGAATTGTTCAATCGTTTCTACCTTTTGTTTCCCCATCTTCTTCACTCCTCGTGTAACTTTTGTTCCGCCTCATGAAGCGCTGCTTCCGTTTCTTTCAATAATTTTTCAATGTTTGGTTTGTTGTCAAGCGGGATCGAAATCGTCGTGATTTCTTCTTGCGGTGCTTCTTGTCCCGTTTTCGCTATCGGAACGAACTTGGCAACTTCCTTCGTCTTTTCTTTCGCAATTTCTAGCCACTCGTTCGCTGTTTCCTTTAGCGGCTCCAACGTCTCATTTTTGTTCAGTTCTTCTAGCCACTGCTTTCCTTTTTCACTCGTTAAAAAGATGGCCGTAGCAGCCCCAACAACACCGCCGACAATCGCCCCAAACAAAAATCCGCTATTTTTTCCCATCATCTGCACCTTCCTTCGCTTTTCTTTTTTTCTTCTCTTTCCATTTTTCCCATATTCCCAAAAAAGCATTGCCCCATTGGACCGCTTGGACGAGTTTTTGTTCATTAGCGGTCCACTTTTTCGTTAATGCGTCGTTGAACGTTTGTACCGTCGAGCCGACTTGCTTCACCGCTTCAAATAGAACGTTGACGCTCTCCACTTTTTTTTGCACATCATCAACAACGGCATTCGTTTTGTGAAGCAACTCTGCCGTTTCCGTGCCGATCGCTTGAATTTGTTTTTCCATTCCTTCGATCGTTTTCGTTAAGCTTTGCAACGTGCCTTGCACCGTTTTTAATGTTTTTATTAAATAAATGACTAAAAGAAAAAAAGCAATGGCAATCAAGGCAACGCTTAAGTATAAAAGAATTTTCACATCTTCTCCTCCCTCAATGTTGCAGTCTATTTCACCATTCGACACACGCTCGACAAATTCCTGCAAAAACATTTTATTCAACAAATCAGATGAAATCGGTTACAATAAACACGTACATATCCAACAGGAGGAATTATCGATGAAAGACCCACGTATTGAACAATTAGCAAAAACGTTAATTCATTATTCGATTCGCCTACAAAAAGGCGAGAAAGTGTTAATCGAAAATTTCGGCTTGCAGCGTGAACTTGTCATCGCGCTCGTTCGCGAAGCATATGCTGCCGGAGGATATCCGTTCGTCTTGTTGAAAGACCAACAAGTCGACCGCGCCCTTCTTCTCGGCGCCGAAGAAGAACAGTTCGCCATGATGGCAGAATTTGAAGCAAACGTCATGGCGCAAATGGATGCATACATCGGCTTGCGCTCTGGCGACAACATTAACGAACTCGCCGATGTGCCAGACGACAAAATGAAACTTCATGGACGCACGATTATGCAAAAGGTGCACCGCGACATTCGCGTACCAAAAACGAAATGGGTCGTTCTTCGCTATCCGAACTCATCGATGGCGCAGCTTGCAAAAATGAGCACGGAAGCGTTTGAAGATTTTTATTTTAACGTATGTACCCTTGACTACAGCAAAATGGACAAAGCAATGGACGCACTTGTCGCGTTAATGGAAAAAACGGACGAAGTGCGCATTACCGGTCCTGGAACCGATTTAACGTTCTCCATTAAAGGGATTCCAGCGATTAAATGTTCAGGACAAATGAACATCCCTGACGGGGAAGTGTATACCGCACCTGTACGCGATTCTGTCAATGGCACAATTTCCTTTAACACGCCGTCGCCATACCACGGATTTACGTTTGAAAACGTGAAATTAACCTTTAAGGACGGAAAAATTATCGAAGCGACCGCCAACGATACGGAACGGATCAACAAAATTTTTGATACAGATGAAGGGGCACGCTACATCGGCGAGTTCGCGATTGGCGTCAATCCGTACATTCAACATCCGATGCAAGATATTTTATTCGACGAAAAAATTGATGGAAGCTTCCATTTCACACCAGGTCAATGTTATGACGAAGCATATAATGGAAACCACTCGAACATTCATTGGGACATGGTCATGATTCAACGCCCTGAATACGGAGGCGGGGAAATGTACTTCGATGGTGTCCTCATCCGTAAAGACGGACGCTTCGTCATCCCAGAACTCGAACCGCTCAATCCGGAAAACTTAAAATAGCGCATTGCCGGCCGAAAATAGGCCGGCGTTTTTGTTCGGCTCATAAAAAACACCAAGGACGCTCCTTGGTGTTACGAGTGAACGGTTTGTTCATATGCCTCTTGGAATTTTTGAATGTCGCCGGCGCCCATGAATACTAACACCGCCTGCGCATGCTGTTTTAACACCGATATATCGTTTTCTTCCACGAGGCGAGCTTGCGGAATTTTCGCCTGCAAATCACGAATCGAGAGTTTGCCGTGATGCTCACGCGCCGAACCGAAAATGTCGCATAAGTATACGTGATCAGCCCGTTGCAAACTTTCGGCAAACTCTTGCAAAAACGTCTGCGTTCTTGTGTACGTATGTGGTTGGAAAATCGCGACAACTTCTCGCTCTGGGTATTTTTGTCTTGCTGCTTCTAACGTCGCGACAATCTCTCGCGGATGATGTGCGTAATCATCAATTAAAATCTGGTCGCCGAGCTGCTTTTCGCTAAAGCGGCGCTTCACACCTTGGAACGTTTTCAACCGCTCTTGAATAATGTGAACATCTATTTCTTCGTAATGGCAAAGCGCAATAACGGCTAACGCGTTTAACACGTTATGGTCGCCAAAGCGCGGAATGTCAAACGACGCAAAAAACGTATTGCGGACGAATACATCGAATGACGTGCCTTCTTTCGTCTTCACAACGTTTCGTGCCTGAAAGTCATTATCTTCTCCAAACCCGTAAAACAATACTGGCACTTTCGCTTGAATTTTTTGTAAATACTCGTCATCGCCGCACGCAATAATGCCTTTTTCCACTTGGAGCGCCATCTCTTGAAACGCCGCAAATACGTCTTCAATATTGGCAAAATAATCCGGATGGTCAAAATCAATATTTGTCATAATCGCATAGTCCGGAAAATACGATAAGAAGTGTCGGCGATATTCACACGCCTCAAATACAAAATATTGGCTGCCTGGCACCCCTTTTCCTGTACCGTCGCCAACTAAATACGACGTCGGCTTCGCTCCTTGCATCACATGCGCCAACAGTCCCGTCGTCGATGTTTTTCCGTGCGCTCCTGTCACCGCAATGCTCGTGAATTTTTGCAAAAATTCCCCTAAAAAGCGGTGATAGCGGATGACTGGAACCCCTAGTTCATGCGCTGCTTGAATTTCTTCATGTGTATCTGGAAACGCGTTCCCGGCAATTACCGTTACCCCCGGTCGAATGTTTTCCTTGCGAAACGGAAAAATAGGAATTCCCCGCTCGTGTAACGCTTTTTCCGTAAAAAAGTACTTTTCTACATCAGACCCTTGAACCGTGTAGTTCATATCATGAAGAATTTGTGCTAATGCGCTCATTCCTGTTCCTTTAATGCCTACGAAATGGTAAACAGTCATAGCAAGACCTCCAACAATCGTCTATCTGCGGGGCTAGTACTGGAGCGTCCTCGTACGTGGAAGCCCCTTTTTTGACGCTTCTTCTGTAACACAGTATATGACATCGATGCGAATTTGCCATTTCCATATGTATTCTCACATTTCATCATTATATCACTGTTTTTCGTTCACGACTATGAGGAAAAAAAGAAAACTGATATCTCTATCAGTTTTCCCGCAAATCAAAATTGTATTTCCGGTTAGTCCACTTTTTCTAGCCGTGGATTCGGGCGGTATCTTCGTCCTGCTTTTGCTTGATGTTTGCCATTAAGCAAAACGTTATCCCCTGTAAAGCCGATATGAATTTTTAACAAGCTGCTTCCGACCCCATACATATCCACTGGTACGCCTTGTTTTTCGAACTCGATAATGCGCTGTTCGTTAAATCCCCCGCTTACAACAATTTTGACGTGATGGAATCCTTCGCGGTCAAGCGCTTCGCGTAAAGCGAAAATAAGCGGAGGGTTAACGCCGCGCGGGTCGAACGTTCCGAGCACTTCCGGATGGCGAATAAAATATTGGTCGATCATCGTGCGTGACGTATCGACGCGCACCCCTTTTAGTTTATCGCCAAACTCGCGCGCCACTCGAAGGGCATCGGTAATACAGTCATTATTATAATCAACAAGAACGATTAAATCGTCTTCTGGATATTTGGCATAATACGCTTTCGCCGCGGCAACGACATCGCCGTCAAACAGCTGGATAAGCGCATGCGGCATCGTTCCCATCCCTTGCTTGCCCCACCATTCGTTCATCGCATGGGTCGCTTGGGCAGTAGAACCGCCAATGAAGGCCGCATACCCGTCGCCAGCTTGTTGCGTATAATGGTCATCCCGGTCGCCCATAAAAATAATCGGCTTTTGTACGCCAGATAGCGCCGCGGCTTTGACGACGTTGTAGACGTTCGTCGCCACCGATGTCCGGCGGGCTAAAATACCGTCAATAATCCCTTCTAAATAGCCGAAGTTTTGGTATGGACCTGTAATCGTCAATACCGTTTCAAACGGGCTTATTTTATCGCCGTCTTTCAATGAATAAATTTCGAGCTTTTCCGGCTCATCGGCAAATGTTTTCACAAGGGCAATGACTTCGTCTGTGCCGCACAATACGGCGTGTTCTTTTTGGAAAAATTGCATCGTTACAATGTTATTTGGACAAAATTCGCGCACAATTTCTCGTGTCTTTAAAAAATAAACCGCCGAAAACCATCCGTCGCGAATACGTTCATCAAATTTGAACGTTTTATTCGTTAACCGTTTAATTTTTCCTTGTAGCTTTAATTCAATTTCTTTCATATTTTCTGTTCCCTCGCCTATCATCATGTCATTTATCCCCACTTTTAAGAATATTTATAGCATCCACGAATCGACTACTTTTTTACGACAGTCCGTTTGTCGACGGGTAGATCACGTATGTTCGCCTACACCCGTCATTTACAGTTGCTCTTGCAACTCAACTAGTTCTTCTTCCGTAATCAATACTTCGCGCGGTTTGCTGCCGCGCGCCTCAGAAATAATTCCTTGTTCTTCCATCATTTCAATCAAGCGGGCGGCACGGTTGTAACCGATGCGAAACCGCCGTTGCAAGCTTGACGTCGAAGCGCCTCCTTGCTGCACCACAAATTCACACGCTTCATAAAATAAGTCGTCGCCATCGTTCGATAGCGCGCTTTGTTTAAGAAAGTCGTCCTGCTCAAATAAGTAAGCCGGCGGCATTTGCGCTTTCACATGCGCGACAACCCGCTCGATTTCTTCATCGGAAACAAAGTTCCCTTGAATGCGCACCGTTTTCGATGTACCGTTTTCTAAAAACAGCATATCGCCTTTTCCAAGCAATTTTTCTGCCCCGTTTGTGTCGATAATCGTCCGCGAATCGACTTGGGATGAAACAGAAAACGCGATGCGCGTCGGAATGTTCGCTTTAATCAATCCCGTAATAACGTCAACCGACGGGCGTTGCGTCGCAACGAGTAAATGAATGCCACACGCTCTCGCTTTTTGGGCAATTCGGCATATCGCTTCTTCGACATCGGCTGGTGCAACCATCATTAAATCAGCCAATTCATCAATGATAATGACAATATAAGGAAGATGTTGTCCTTGCGCTCCGTCTTTTTTCACGAGCTCATTATATTTTTCAATATCCCGTACACCTGTATGGACAAACAACTCATACCGCCGCTCCATTTCCTCGACCGCCCATTTGAGCGCCCCAGTTGCCGCTTTTGCATCCGTAATGACCGGGCTGACTAAATGCGGAATATGGTTGTACGGCGCCAGTTCGACCATTTTCGGGTCAATTAATAATAGTTTCACTTCGTGCGGAGCTGCTTTATATAATAAGCTCACAAGCATGGCGTTAATGCAGACGCTTTTTCCAGAACCAGTCGCGCCAGCAATGAGCCCGTGCGGCATTTTTTTTATATCGGTGACAATCGGCTCCCCAGATAAATCTAACCCAAGCGCGACAGCAAGCGGCGACGGATTCCGGCGAAACGCTTCGCTTTGCAATACCTCGCGCAGGAATACTGGACGGCTATAAACGTTTGGTACTTCAATCCCAATCGTGCTTTTTCCCGGGATTGGCGCTTCCATACGGATGTCTTTCGCCGCAAGGCTTAGCTTAATATCATCGGCAAGACTTGTAATTTTACTTACTTTAACGCCTGGTGCGGGCTGTACTTCAAACCGCGTTACCGTTGGTCCTTGCGTCACGCCGACGACTTTCGCTCCGATATGAAAATTTTGAAACGTTTCATCTAGCCGTTTTCGCTGTTCATGTAGCCACTGTTCGTCCATTTCTTTTTTTGCTTGCGGTGGCTGCAATAAATCGAACGACGGAAAACGATAACTGTTCGCTACTTCCTTTTTCTTTTCCTCAAATTTTTTTCGGTCTTGTTTCAACATCATCACGTTGTATGGGATGCGCGACGATGGTTTTCTTTCTTCCGTTTTCGTCACTTCTTGTTTTGGTGGTGCTGCTTCTTCAGGTGCAGGCGTTTCCTCTAGCGCAGGCGCTTCTTCACTTTCTTGCACTACTTCAAAAAAGCGCTCTTCTTTACTTTCTTGTCCTGCTTCCTCGAGAAAACGCTCTTCTTCACTTTCTCCCGCTGCTTCTTCGAAAAAGCGCTCTTTTTGGCTTTCTTGCACTGTTTCTTCGAAAAAGTGCGCCTCGCCCACTGCTTCCTCCAGTTGAAGAGGAGTTGCTTCCTCTGGCGAAAAATTCATTTCGGCCAAGTCCGTTGATGCGTCAGCTGTTCGCTCTATTCGCTTCGGACGCGCTTTATAGCCGTAAACCGGCGACGGCACTTCGGTCGGACGAAACGGGCGTTTTTCTGCAAAATAACGTTTTCTTTCGTTTTCTATCGGTTCGTTGTCCGCAAAGCGGCTTTTTACCGACGTGAAGCTATCCATCATTTCCTTTTCTACCGGCTCGTCATCGACAACTGCCGACCGCCGCTCATCAGGGATTAACGGAAAGCGAAATTTTCCGGACGGGTATTGATACGCCACTTTCACTTCTAACTCTGGTGTTGACGTTGGCGCTTGTGGCGGTGCTTCATATTCTAGTGCTTGGCGTTCTTCTTGAAAAAAATAGCGAATAAGGCGCTTTAGCCAATTCATGGGCATGTCACTCTTTCTATTCTCTTTTCAACTTTCTATTTTACCAACTTTAGAAAAAAAGTCACTAGATATCCTAGTGACTATGCAATCATTACCGCATAAACGGCTGTCCGACTTCGTATTCGTCCGACAAGACGAGGATGCCTTTTTCTTGCGGTGCATTCGGTAACTCTAACTCGCGCGCCGAGCAAATCATCCCATATGATGGAACGCCGCGCAACTCTGCTTCTTTAATGACAAGCCCACTCGGCATAACCGCACCGATTTTTGCCACGACTACTTTTTGCCCTGCCTCCACGTTTGGCGCGCCGCACACAATTTGCAGCACTTCTGTTCCGACATCGACTTGGCAAACGCTTAATTTATCTGCGTTCGGATGTTTTTGTTTTTCTTTCACATAGCCAACGACAAACTTTGGTGAAAAGTCAGCTTCAATCGTTTCCGAAAAACCATTTTTCGCTAACAACTCGTTCATCACACCGACAAGTTCATCGGTTACCTCTACTGTCCCATTTCCGCTCACCGCATAATAAGAAGAAATGTTAAATAGATTGTACCCTGCTGTTTCATTCGTCGTTTCATCAAAAATGCGCACAACATCGCCTTTTTTCTCGATGGCTCGCTTCTCGGCATCAAGCGGTTTTAAAGAAACAAGTAGTACGTCTCCAATTCCGTCACGATTATAAAATACGTTCATCGTATCCTTCCTTTCTTTTCCTACTGTTTTCGTCGATTTTTTCCTAAGATAAATATCGGCTCTAGGTTGCCGTTTTCGTATAAAAACGAAAGCGCCGTAATCGGCACACGTCCGCTCGCAAAAAAGCTCATCGTCAATTGGGCGAGCACATCGTACCCTGTGTCGTTTTGAATGTCGGCGATAATAAGCACGTCTTGGTGCGGCACCGCTACAAACATCGTTCCGTTTATTTTCGCCGATAGATTAGCTAAAAACGGCTCGTTTAATATTCGGCTTGCGTCATAGCCGTCATTTGTATTGACGAAATAAAACGTATTTCCTGCCACCGTATCTTCTTTCACCGGGACGGCGAGCGAGCGAACGTTAAAGCGCGCCATTTCTTTCATATGGCGAACATCCCAATTTTCCTGCTCGATGAGCTTTTTGTCAATGAGTCGATATGTATTTCCTAAATCAAGCGCATAATAAATGCGCGTTTCCGCCGTATGTTCATCGTACACAAGCGGGATTCCGTCGCTTGTTTCCGTCGGAAACGAAGTCGAGCGAATGACCGGATAAATGTCTTTTTCTTTGCCGGATAGCGTGTATGTTTTGTGCATCGTGCAAAGCGTCTGCTCTACATAGTAAACGATTTCTTCCATCGCTTCCTCTTTCGTTTCCTCCCATTTCGCAATAATGCTTGGAAGCGAAATCGTTACCCCTTTTTTCGTCTTTTTGTCTTCAATGCGCAACGTATCTTTTTTTCGGTCGAAATGAAACGCCCAATCGTACTGCGCTAGCCGGCGTTCGATTTCTTTCGCCATCGTTTTGCTGTCCATCGCAATCCCTCACTACAGCCCGCGAATAAACTGCTCGATTTCTTCTTTTGTTTTCCGGTCTTTGCTGACAAAGCGGCCGAGCTCTTTTCCGTTGTCATACGCGATGAAGCTTGGAATACCGAATACGTTTTCTCTTTGGCATACATCTAATAGCTGATCGCGGTCGACATAATAAAATGCATACTCTGGAAACCCCTGCTCGATTTCCGGCAGCACCGGTTCGATAAACCGGCAATCTGGGCACCAATCTGCGGAAAATACGAACACCACTTTTTTCGTTTGTTTAACTTCTTCGTATTGTGCTGCGGTCGCAATATATTGCATTGTTATCTTCTCCCTTCGACTGTAAAAATTCGTATTGTCCAACCAATAACTGAACGATATGTGCATACATATCCGCGCGGCTAATACGACCGTTCGTCAATATGCCGACAGCCCCTTCGTTTTGTCGGATGTCTTCTTTTCCCGTATATTCGTTCATCGCTTCTCCAAGTTCTTTGCCCCGTAATACGTCGTTTGCTACTTCCGGCGGCAAAGGAAAGCGAGCGCCGCCTGCCGTGATGACCGTTCCAGCGGAATCAACAAGCGCTCCCCAATTGCATACCCACAGCGTGTCATTCATCTCGACGACACCCCCTTCTAACCCGATACCAATATCCGCCTTGATTTTCGCACACGCCTCTTTCGCGCGATGAATTGCCCCTATTCGCGTTTCTGCATCGGAAAACGGTTGGGCTGCTACTCCCGAATCAACTTCCACTGGGACGACTTGCTCCTTTGTAAACACCGCTGCCACGGCTGCTACTTTCGCTCGGTTCGTAGTTCCTACAGCAACGATCATGCGTTTCAACCCTTTCTTATCGCCTCAACGGTTGCACGGTCGCACGCTTTCACAAGTTCGATTAATAACTGCTTTGCCGCCGCATAATCATCGACGTGGATAATCGACGCATGGGAATGGATATAGCGGGCGCAAATGCCGATAACCGCCGAAGGAATGCCGCTATTTGCCACATGGACACGCCCTGCATCCGTCGCGCCAGGCGAAATGAAAAATTGATACGGAATACGATGTGTTTCCGCGGTGTCTAATACAAACTCACGCATTCCGCGATGCGTCACCATCGAACGGTCATAAATACGAACGAGCGCTCCTTTGCCGAGATGACCAAACTCTTTTTGGCTTCCGGTCATATCATTGGCTGGGCTCGCATCGAGGGCAAAGAAAATATCTGGCTGAATCAAATGGGCTGCCGTCTGTGCCCCGCGCAATCCGACTTCTTCTTGAACCGTCGCTCCAGAATATAATGTATTAGGCAATGTTTCGTCTTTCAATTCTTTAAGTAGTTCAATCGCTAGCCCACAACCATATCGATTGTCCCATGCTTTTGCTAAAATTTTTTTCGGGTTTTCCATTGGGGTAAACGGGCAAACGGGAACAATTTGTTGTCCTGGCTTAATCCCCATCCGTTTCGCATCCTCACGATCATCCGCGCCAACGTCAATCAGCATATGCTGTATATCCATCGGCTTATTTCGCTGGTCATCTGAAAGCAAATGCGGCGGAACAGAGCCGACCACTCCGACAACCGGACCGTAGTCGGTGATAATATGAACACGTTGGGCTAACAACACCTGATTCCACCAGCCACCAAGTGGTTGGAAGCGAACCATGCCTTGGTCGGTAATTGCCGTCACCATAAATCCGACTTCATCCATATGCCCTGCGACCATGACGACCGGACCGTTTTCTGCCCCACGTTTTACGCCAAAAATGCCACCAAGTCGGTCTTGAACGATATCGTCAGCATATTTTTCCAACTCTTTGCGCATAAACTGTCGCACCGCGTGTTCATTCCCCGGTGCTCCCGGTAATTCCGTTAACATTTTAAATAACTGAAGTGTTTCCACGTTCATAGCTTCTACTCCCTCTTTGTTATCTCTTTTTCCATTTTAACGAACAAAGGCGAGATTCGCCACTTTCCTAGCTCAGTACTACAAAAAATTAGGTATACTAAATGAGAGTATTCGTTTAGGAGGGAAGACGATGAATTGGAGAACATTTATCGCCGGTGCGACCGCAGGATTTGCCGCCGCTTGCTTCGTGCAATCATGGCGGAAAAACCAATTGCTTTCATCGGAAAAAGCGCTTGCGTTGGCGAAAAGGGCGTTTCAGCACGCTGGGCCAATTAGTGGTTCATGGATTCAAACAACAAAAGAAACGTACGAAAGAGATGGCATCGTCTATAACGTGTACAAAGGGGGCATTTGCCGCGGCGAAGAACAATATGAATTTTTCATCGATGCCTCTACGGGAACAATTATCGAAACGAAGGCGTTATAAAAAAGGGCGAATCCGCCCTTTTTACCGTTTTCGCAAAATGCTTTCGACCATTTCTCCATTTTCATCCCATTTTAGTGCTCGATAGTACGCGTCATGATAAAACGTCAGCCATGCCCGTTTTTCGACCGCATATGGAATCCATTTTTGCTTTTGGGCAATCGACGTCATCGGATAATCGTCAAACGCAAGCACCCATAACACGTTTTGATGGGCATGCGTTGGCATTAAGTCTGCTAAATGAACAGCTGTTTCGCCGTTTGATTCAATGACAACGATGGAATGTCCGTCACTATGGCCGCCGGTATGCACCATTTTCACCCCGCGAGCTACTGTAAATTCCTCGGCAAACGTTACGACTTGCTCCTTAATCGCTTCCCAGTTTTCTTTCCAATACGTATTGCGCGAGCGAATATTCGGCGCTCGCATTTCGTCCCATTCGATTTGCGACGTAACGATTCGGGCGTTCGGAAACGTAGGTACGAGCTTTTCCCCATCCCACTTCGTCAACCCGCACGCATGGTCAAAATGCATATGCGTCATTAAAATCCAATCGATGTCATCAGGCGCAATCCCTAGCTCGCCTAGCGACTGCTCGACAAGCGACTCTTCCGTGACGCCAAAATTTCGCTTTTGCTTGTCCGATAATTTCCCGTTGCCGATCCCTGCATCAATCAATATGTACTGCCCCTCTACTTGCAACAAGAGCGGATCAGTGCGCAGTTCGATTTGATTATTGTCATTACACGGATATTTTTTTGACCAAAGCGGCTTTGGCACGACCCCAAACATCGCTCCGCCGTCTAAATGCGTCACTCCCCCGTTTAACCATCTAATCGTAACCTCACCGACTTGCAATTTCTCCATGTCCCATCACCTCAACTATTAGTGTACCATTCACGAAATGTTTCGAAAACAAAAAATAGAGGCTGCCTTTTTTTAACGACAGCCTGCGTTTTTCGACGGATATTTTGCCTCACAACGGTAAATTCGGTTTCCTTTTGCCGCAAATTTCTCTTCATATTCGGTCATAATATTTCCTGCAAAATCGCTGCGATGAAGGTCTAGACTCACAAACGTCAATATCAGCCCATATTGTGAAAAACTCACAAGCGAATATTCAAAAAGTCCTTGGTTATCGGTTTTGAAATGAATTTCTCCTTCATCAACTAAAATCTGTTCATAAAGCGCTAAAAACGAGCGATACGTCAACCGCCGCTTTTCGTGTCTCTTTTTTGGCCACGGGTCAGAAAAGTTTAAATAAACACGCGTTACTTCACCTGCAGCAAATACATTCGCCAATTGGTTGGCGTTTATGTTTAATAGCTTAAGATTCGGTAAATCATGTTCGATGAGCTTATCGAGCGCAGAAACGATGACGCTTTCATAAAGTTCAATGCCAATGTAATTAATATGTGGATTAGCTTTCGCCATACCAGTGATAAACTGTCCTTTTCCCGTCCCAATTTCAATATGAATCGGCTGCTGATTGCCAAATAGCTCCTGCCACTTCCCTTTATGTTGTTCGGGATTCGGAATGATATATTGTGGATATGCCGCAATTTTATCTTTCGCCCACGGTTTATTTCGTAAACGCATAGTTCTCCTCCATTCGTTTGTCATCGTTGTCAACGATACCACGAAGTAAAAAGGGAGGCAAGAACAAAAAACAGCCGTAACAACGACTGTCTGTATAATTTGACCACGTTTCACGCATAGTAAAAGAAAAAAAGGATGGGTGAATATGCCGTTAAATCACGAACATCAAATGACCGTACTGAAAGATATTTTATCGAACCACCAAACCGACTGCTGTGGCACGGTGTCAGAGTGCGAACAAATCGAGAGGCTGGCGAAATCGTTAATGGGAAACGGACAAATTGACCAACAAGTACAACAAGTACTTCCTTCGATTTACGATTATGGCCAAGCCGGAAAATATAGTCCCGACCTCGATTCGCACATTTCCGCCCACCAGCAACAACTATCGGATTGGGTAAATCAACTCACGTAGACATGCGGTGTGAAACTTTACCGTTAGACTAGGCGTGTTGATTAACCAATAAAAACGGTTGACATCGCTCTATTTCTAGCTTTTCTGCCGTAGTCGGCAAGCGGTTCGCTTGCCGACTGGGCATGCGCACCGCATGCCCTCCTCGAACAATGAACGCTTTGCGGGCAAATGTCATTTGCCCACCGTCGTTCTTGTTCGAGGGAAGAGGCAGAAAAGCTTGTGTTCCGTCATATGATTCTGTGTTTTTTTAGTAAAATAATGGATAATCAACAATCGTGCCGTTAGACAGCCATAATCCCCACATCAAACGCCCAAAAGGCAAGCTATTTGCTTGCCTTTTATGAAAACCTAATTATATAGAACGTTTTTTAAAAAATGAAGCGATTGCTGCACTTCTTTTTCCATTTTTTTATTTCCTTGCCACACAAGAGCAGACAACGTTTGCACGATTGTATACCATTTCATGCGTAACTGTAAATCACTCGTCCATTCCAATCCATAGAACGTTAACCAATTTTCCCATTTTTCTTTCGGGATATATGTGTAGAGCAACATCCCAATATCGATTGCAGGGTCAGCGATTAATGCTCCATCCCAATCGATTAAGTACAACTGGCCGTCCTCTGCAAGCAACCAATTATTATGGTTCATGTCTCCGTGACAAACAGCAAGCTCCTCACAACGAAGGGAAGAAAGGTGTTCTCTCAGCCAAGCAAACGCTTGCGTGACGATTGGTTCGTCGCGCCACGGCTGTAACAACGGTTCCAATTTTTCCATCATCATCTGCGGAAAAAGTGGTTTCTTCCCTAGCCTTCGTAACATTTCTGCCAAATCTTGTGAGCGATGAATTTTCCGCAGCAAACTGGCAACTTGTTCGCTTCCCATATCATGCGGTTTTAATTCTCTTCCATTCAGCCATTGCTGAGCGGTAATGACATCGCCATTTTCCATCCGCTTTGTCCAAACGAGTTTCGGAACGATTCCTTCCGCTGACAAAACGGCGAGAAAGGGGGAAGAGTTGCGTTTTAAAAATAATTTCCGTCCATCATATTCAGCAACATATGCATCTCCAGTAGTTCCACCAGCAGGAGTGATCTCCCACTCCTTTCCCAGTACCTGTTCCAAGCAAGTTCACCTTCAACTCATCAAAAATAAGAGACAGCAATCTGAGCATATATTCAGACAGTATGTCTTACTAGATTTTATATGCGAGATGCTTTTCTCGTCAAGTCAGTCCTTTCACAAGATTGAGTCAAAAGTTTGTGGGAGATTTTTTTTCTATTTTGATCACATGGATATATTTGGTTTTTGTAACCTAATTATTGTAAGCGCTTTCTAACTCTCTCATCCTGTCTGTGTGCCTTTTTTCCGCTTTTTTAAAACCCTTTCAATGCCCTCAATGATTGATAAATCGGCGTTCCACTCGATTGTTGAAGATAGCGGATATTGCCTCGTACTACTTCCGCCACCTTTGTTCCTGCCTTCTTCAGCGCCTGTTTCACCATCGTTACCCGTTCCGTTTCTTTTCCCTCCTCCTCGACAACTATCTCTCCTTCCCGCGTCCGAATCGTTAATCCGTCTTTCACGGCTACCATCACGTGTAAAAAGGCTCGAATCCCTCTGTCACACCAACTCCGTCCACCTTTTACTCGCTTCGCAAACACGTGCATCGTTCCCTCTGCACTTCCCATCGGGCGCATTCCCGTCGTATCGATTCCTTTTTCTCGCAGCCACGCGCGATAATCGCTTAAACAGCCAGGCATCGACTCGATTCGTTGAATCAATCCCTCCAATTGCTTTTCTTTCTTCTCCTCTCCTAGGGTGCCTACCGCACTATGCAGTTCCGTTAATAACCCCTTTTCATCGAACAGGGCCAACTTTTTCTGAATCGTCGGGTACCGTGGGTGATCTTTTACGCATTCACGAATCTCTCGCGCGACGTGGAACCGATCGAGCTGGAAAAATGCCCGTTCCCCAAAGTACTCTCGACAAGCCGTAATCCACGCTGCTCCGTCCCCATTAATCACCACCCAATCCCTCGTTGGGTCATAGCCGTATTCCTCCATCAAAAACGTTTCTAATCCTTCCCACACCGGTTCTTTTGTGTCATGGACATAGTGTCGTTTCCCCACCAACGATACCCGTTTCCCATTGACCTTCCATCCTTGGTGTACCGCCAAAATCTTTTCTTCTTTCCCTTTTCGCCGGCTTCGCTGCCGTTTGACGTACAACCCGTCCGCCTCTACAAACAACACCTGCTGTGTCCTTTCCATTGGGCGATGCTTGTCTACCGTTGCTTGTAAGATCAGCTGGCGAATCGTTTCATGGCTCATCACCGCATAGCCTACCATTTTCTCTAGCACCTCTTCGGCTTGGCGATACGAAGGACCCGTAACGGCTAATTCCATGGCCGTTTCCTCCAGTAATGGACTCACTCCCTTTGCCCCATCAAACCCGAGGAACGCATCTAATAAGCACGTATACACGCCTTTTTCTCGATCCAAGTAGTAATTGCGTCGAACCTCCACTTCCCCAAATAACGTCTGAATATGTACCGTTCGTTTATCTTTTAGGTAATAACGCTTTTTATCTCGTTGCTTGGCTAGCTCTTCATCCAGCCATTCCAATACCTGTTGAAGCATTTCTCCATAGGTTTTTTGTAACATCCAAAACAATTCTGCTTCTAACTCTTTTCATGTTTGTCCACCTGTGATAAACTGTTGCATAGGACTCTCTGACCTCCTTGGTGATTTGGTTGCACGATCACAATACAGGAAGAGAGTCCTTTTTGCATCTTTTTTGCTCATCCCCCTTCTGTTCAAGGAACCCTCCCCTTGAAACATATGGAAGAGGATTTAGCTTCCTCCCACAAACATTTTACTCATACCTTTCACAAGCACGACTGTTCCAATTCCTTGCAGCTCGATTTTTTTTGTCGCCGCGTAAAGAGGATCGATTCCACTCCTTGTTTCATCACATACCACATACCATATTTCTTCATCAGGGAGCGCAACTGCTAGCTGTGTTTCTTCATTATGGTGAATGACAATAATATCACGCCACGGCCCATACGCTGATACGTCGTAAAGATGAAAAGCGAGCACTGTCAGTGGCATCGGTTCAAGCCATAGAAGATGATTCCTTATTTCTTCGACCGTTTGGAAACGAAAAGCACCATGGCATTTTCGTAAACGAATCAATCCCTGCACGTAACGCACGTCTTCTTCGTGCATGCTTTTTCTCGTCCAATCGATGCGGTTAATGGGATCTGGAGCGTTATAACTATTTTCCACTCCTTGTTTCGTGCGGTAAAATTCTTGGCCGCTATGCAAAAAGGGAATGCCCTGTGCCAATAAGGTAATCGCTGTCGCTAATTTTTGTCGTTTTTTACGAACGTTTTCTCGCTCGTAATAATTGGCGACACTTATTTTGTCCCAAAGCGTATGGTTGTCGTGCGATTCGACGTAGTTAACCGTTTGCGTCGGTTGAGAAAACAAATGAAGGCTTCCTTCGATTACTCGTTTCACTTGTTCGCGATGTGCGCTGTTTCCTAGAACAAATCCTTGTTCCCCTAAATGAAACGTACTTCCTTTGACATAATCGCGAAACTGATCGTTAAAAAAGGCAATCGTCGGCAGAAGGTGAGCATTTTGCATCATTGCTTTTTTTTCCGACAACAATGGTGTCGGCAAATCCCATCCTTCACCAAGCAATAAAACAGATGGATGAAGTGCACGAGCAACTGCCTCTATTTCTTTCATTGTATCAATATCGAGAATGCCCATTAAATCAAAGCGAAAACCATCAACGCCATACTCCGTGAGCCAAAAACGAACGGAATCAACAATAAGCTTGCGAACCATCTTGCGCTCGGAAGCAAGATCGTTTCCAACTCCTGTCCCGTTCGACGGCATACCGTAAATATCGTGGCGAAAATAATACCCGGGCACGAGTTTTTCTAAAGACGACTGTTCGCGAATGTAAACATGGTTATAGACGACATCAAGAATGACACGAATACCTTCTTGTTGCAAAGCACGAATCGCCCGTTTTAATTCATGAATGCGTACGTATGGATTCCAAGGGTTGGTTGCATAACTTCCTTCCGGCGCATTGTAGTGAAGCGGATTGTATCCCCAGTTGTACTCTTTTTCCGGCTCACGTTCATCGATCCCAGCAAAATCATTCACCGGAAGCAACTCGACGTGAGTGATCCCAAGTTCTTTTAAATAAGCAAGACCTGTTACTGTCCCAGACGGTTCTTTAGTAGGAAATTCTGTCAGCCCCAAATACGTTCCTTTATGGACAACGCCACTACAAGGATCGATAGTAAAATCGCGAACGTGCATTTCATAAATAATGGCGTCGACTGGGGAAGAAAGCGGCGGCAGCACTGGTTTTGGCACGCGTGTTTTGGCGAGGTCGACGACGACCCCGTATTCTCCATTCACCGATACCGCCACAGCATACGGGTCGACCGCTTCTCGCCAAACAAGGTT
>NZ_JAILZV010000004.1 GCF_023512315.1 Anoxybacillus sp. | reverse complement strand
GATGACAATTTGAGGTGAATAAAGGTGGCTTTGCATGTAGTATTGTATCAACCAGAAATTCCAGCGAATACAGGAAATATTGCTCGAACTTGTGCGGCGACGGGCACAGCGTTGCATTTAATTCGTCCGCTTGGCTTTTCGACGGATGATAAAATGTTAAGGCGCGCAGGTCTGGATTATTGGCAGTATGTTGATATTTTTTATTACGATTCTCTCCAAGAGCTGTTTGACCAATATAAAGACGGGGAATTTTATTTTATTACGAAGTTTGGCCAAAAATATTATGATTCGTTCGATTACAGCGACCCAGAAAAGGATTATTTTTTTGTATTCGGCCGTGAAACGAGTGGGCTTCCGAAAGAGTTGATTGAAAATAATATGGAGCGCTGTTTACGAATTCCGATGAACGATAACGTGCGTTCCCTTAATTTATCTAACACAGCAGCGATTTTAGTATATGAGGCACTAAGGCAACAAGGATTTAAAGGAGTATATTAATGAAAAACGACCTTCAATTGGAGGTCGTTTTTTATTGGTTAATTTTTCACACCAGGCTTGTCATTGTAGCCAGCAGTAAAAATAGCGGATAAAAAGGCAACAATCACGCCAATTACAAGCAATGTTCTCATGACACTTTTCCTCCTTTATCAATGGTCGTCCTTTTTTTATTATAGCCCATAGGACAAACAATGTTTAGAGGGAACGGCAAATTTTTATTTCGTGGCGAATGATTACGGACATCCTCGCATACATTGTAATAATCTTTCAGCTAGACATCAAGGATGGGGAGGTTCTTGAATGGATATTTTAAAGAAAATTGCGAGATACCGGGAGGAAGAGCAGCGGCTAAAGTGGGAAGGAACCTTCGCTGAGTATTTAGAGATTTTAAAAGAAAAGCCGTGGGTTGCCCAGTCCGCTCATTCACGTGTCTATAATATGATTAAAGACGCTGGGGTAGAAGAAGTTGACGGAAAAAAGAGATACAACTTCTTTAGCGGACAGTTGTTTGGACTAGAAGAAGCGTTAGAACGATTAGTAGAGGAATATTTCCACCCAGCAGCGAAACGCTTAGATGTTCGAAAGCGGATTTTGTTATTGATGGGGCCGGTCGGTGGTGGTAAATCAACACTTGTGACGATGCTAAAACGGGGGCTAGAAGCGTATTCGTTGACGGATCGTGGTGCGGTATATGCGATCAAAGGATGTCCGATGCATGAAGATCCGTTGCATCTTGTTCCCCATCATTTGCGCGATGAATTTTATCGTGAATACGGTATTCGCATTGAAGGGGAACTTTCCCCGTTGAATATGATGCGGCTAGAAAAGGAGTACGGTGGGCGGATTGAAGATGTGATGGTCGAACGCATTTTCTTTTCAGAAAATAAACGGGTAGGAATTGGTACTTTTAGCCCATCAGATCCAAAGTCACAGGACATTGCGGATTTGACAGGAAGTATTGATTTTTCGACGATTGCTCAATATGGGTCAGAATCCGATCCACGGGCATATCGTTTTGACGGAGAACTAAATAAAGCAAACCGCGGGATTATGGAATTTCAAGAAATGTTAAAGTGCGATGAGAAGTTTTTATGGCATTTGCTTTCTTTAACACAAGAAGGAAATTTTAAAGCGGGGAGATTTGCGCTAATTAGTGCCGATGAATTGGTTGTTATTTGATATCTACTAAAAATATATAAAAGCGTAAAAACAAATATGACTAAAAAATAAAAAAACTTCCCTTTAGTGGGAAGCAGAGGAGATAGTGTTTAAAATAATTTTAGGGTTAATGTAAGCATGCAGATTAAATTTCCCTTTACCTGTTTTTTCTAACACAATGTAATCAAAGATCCCTCGTAAAATTTCATTCTTTTCGCCTTTAGATAAATCACCGTTTACATACAAGTCATACAAAGTTTTAAATCCTTGCTGTATAGACTCAACATTTACTTCTTCAATTTGCTCCTTATGTGTTTCTGCTTGCAAAAAATAAAGTTGTCTTTCTTTTTCTTCTTTTTGTTTTAAAATTTCTGCACGATCTTTTTCATATTCCTCATCTGTTATTTGTCCTTTCCGCAACATTCTCCGCAAAGCAGTCAATTCACCATCCAGACTTTCTAACTGTTTTTGTATGAGTAAAACTCGGTCAGTTGGATTAACAGAATTTTTCTGTTTCATTTTATCTAAGTCAATCATTTCTTCAAGCCTTTGTCTTAATATTTCAGTATCGACATTAATGAAATCTTCTTGCAGGATGCGGAGAATTTCTTGTTCTACAGTTCTATACTTCATATAAACCCTGCAAGCCAAACAATTTAGAAATTCTTTGTCATATACAGACTGTGTACCGTCTTTTTTCGTATAGTATTGTCTAGAGTACTGCCTTTGCATTTTATTTCCGCAACTTGAACAAACGATAAGTCCTGCTAGTGGTTGAGGCTCAAAATCTAATCTGACCTTAGGACTGTTTTTATTTTCTTCCATGATTTCAGCCGCTTTTTCAAAAGTTTGTTTGTCAATCAATGGAGGATGGGCATTTTCTGCTACTATCCAGTCTTTTTCCTCCAGTTTTATTTTTTTCTTATTTCTAAGTCGTGTGGTTCTAAATTGTACGGTGCCAATATAAACGGGGTTTCTCAATATTCGTCTAATAACCATGGGCTTCCAATATGTTTTTTCGGTTGGAGAAGGAATTCCTTCTTCCCTAAGTTTTGTACTAATAGCATTATAACCAATACGATGATTTACATAGTAATCAAAAATCTTTCGCACTACCCATGCGGTTTCTTCATCAGGTTCTAATCTCTGGGTAAAACTATTAAACTTATATCCATACGGAATCCCGCCACCACCCGTCATCCATCTGCCTTGTACCGCATATGTATAGCGCGCTTCCCGCATTCGTCGCGTTATTTTGCTATATTCCATATTGGCGAAGAACATATGGAATTTAATGTATTCCATGTCGTTATCATCGAGAGGATCAAATGTTTGAAATGGAGTTATAATGTAAATACATTTTTCTAATATGATTTTTTCTAGAAACCCCATCTGCTCATATGAACCACGCCCCAGACGGCTTATATCTTTAACCATTATAGCAACTGTGCGTGGTTTTACTTTTTGCAACTCTTCAATAATATGTCGAAAAACGGGCCGTTCCTCAATAGCATCTGCACCACTTCCTACTTCTTCGTATAAATCCCAGTCGTAATGCTGGTATCGTTCGTTTAAGATTCTTTCCAATAACGCGCGCTGTTCTGCTAGTGTATCCTGATCTGTCTTTTTTTCCCGTTCCAAGTCTTGTCGAGAACGACGGATATAAGCGTATATATACTTAACGCTGGATGGTAACTTACTATCCATATACCCATTCCCCCTGTTTTGGTATGTGTTTAACGACTATTATACTACTAAATATACATATGTAGCACATACAAAAACACAATAGTTATTGCTATAAACACACAAGAAAATGGGAATTGGGATTTTTGTATAAAATAACCTAAGATTAGGTGTTTGGTATAATTAATATATGAACTCAATATATTTTTAGAATTTTTGTTACAAGGGGGAGGGGATAGGATGATTGAAATCGTATGGGAAAGAATAAAGGAATGTGAAGGTCAAGTTTTCAAGCAAATTCGTGGAGGAGAGTTTACGTACAAAGTTAAGGGAAATTCTATTGAGTTAAGCAGAACTAATCGCTCAATATCAAAAAATACTTTTAAAGAAGCACTAAAATATGTACCGTTAGAAAATACTGTACCTGTACAGCACTTGCAGGCTCCGTCTTATTTGTTTGCAATATTGATGGACAGGAGAGTAAGGCAAAATGATTGGTAATAGTAGAAGAAGATAAAAATTGAATATTGGACCTTTACAAGAAGTTTATGATGTAGTATCATAAAAGCAATCTAATTTTAGTATATTGTTATATATTGGTATATTTTTATATATAATAAATGGTTTGTTGTTTAATATACGGGAATTTTAACGTTTATATTTATACGATATCTCCTTCTTTTTAATACACGGAGAAGAAAAAATATATAATACACCGCATTTAATAGTTGAATATGTGCACATATAAGGATATCTGTGCCTGTTTATATGGGTGTATTATGTATTTTTATAAATTCTGTGTTTTAAAAAGGAGGAGTTTTTTATGCAAAAAAATCAATTTGATAAGAACGGAAAAAAAGTAGGTTATCTTGTTCATCTCGATCCAATTCAAGATAACAGTATTGAATTATACTTAGAGTCACAAGTAGTAAGCGCAATATTGGAGGAAACTACAGATTTAAAAGTAGCAGAATATCTTTCATATAAAAACAATCCCGCTGCTGCAACGGATTTTATGGAAGGGCTCAAGAAACGCCAAATCGACACAATTATTGTGCATGATATCGAAATATTCAACAAAAGTATTGTGGATTTGTTTATACAAAACGGTTTTCATTTCATTGTAGTAGAGATTGATGAGTTCAACTCTAAATACCGAGTTTTTGAAATAGAAAACAATGGTAAAATAGATACTTCCGTGGTTTATCTCAAAAGAACAAATGCTCAATGGCACCGTCTTAAAACGAAATACAAAAAGGCTATTAGCAGAAATAGAATTGTTGCGAAAAATCTTAATAACATCTGCGAGCATTTAGGAATGTAAGGTGAATGAATGTGTAAAGAGTATGGAAGAGACCGCTATATACTAAAGTGGTCTCTTTTTTGATAGCAATTGATTTTAAAACTTTTGAAGGTTTTTGGATTTAAATGTCGAATTTTGGTTAATGGATGTTTGATTTACCTTGTTTCAAGGAAGGTGTAAACATGAATTTGAGGAATTTTCATGCACCTTTGACTGAAGCAGAAGTAGACGAGATTTATCAATTATTGACACCGAAGCAACGTCAATATATCGACGCTTTTACGAAACGAAGCAAAAAAAGTAAGTGGTTAGAAGTTTTAGCACTAAAAAAAGGAATCATCGTAACGGAAGAGATGGACACCGAACAATTGGCTGAAGCAGTCGATGATTGGGTTCTAGTTGAAATACTGGATGGAGGGCGTGGAAATCGACCGTTTCGTTGTGAATGTGGTATGTCCCTTCGGTATCAGTACATTGTGACTCATAAAAAGCAAAACAAGACATACAAACTAGGTGAAACGTGCTTGGAAAACTACACTCATTTAACACCAGAAATTATTCGGGATATTAGAAAAGGATTCCATACGATACATTTAGAACGAGATGAACTGCTCCTTAAAATTTATCGTGGCGAGAAAACCGATATAAAAGAGTTTGCTGGAATTGAAATCCCGCCATCTTATCTTGAGCAAATAGAACATGACATACCGCTTTTGGATAAACAACTGCAGAAACTTCGTGATCGACTTCATGCGAAGAGAATGGAAGAACTCCAAAAGCAACATCAAGCAGAAAGGGAACGACTAAAGGAAATCTTTTACCAAAGTCGTCAGCGTCGTCAGCATCGTCAGCATAGAGTGTCTAAGTCGTACACCGCTCCATATTATTCGTATCATTCCTCAACGAAAACACAACCGCATCTTTGTATCTCCTATGAGGAATTAATTGAACGGCATTTAAGAGAATTAAAGCAAATACGCGCAAAAGAAGAACTGATTCCAGCAGGGTTAAGGAAAGATTGGGATACCATCCAAGACATTGTACGAGCCGCTAAAAGAAGAGAGGAGTTTGATTACGGTCGGTTTAAACTACTGCTGAATAATTTGAAAATACCATTAAGAATACAGTAAATGCTTAATCAGAAGTAATAAATACAAAAGAAGATATATTGTGTAAAATATTTGGAGGCAGAAATATGAGAAGAATTAATCAAATTTTTGATCGATTGTTTGCTACAAAAGTTCCTAGTAACATATTATTAGAATCTAACTACCATGTTTTTCAAGAGATGACTGAAAGTAAAGAGTTAGAAGGCGTAAGACCTCCTAAAGATGAACTTAGGGAATTATTCGGTAAAGAAGGAAAGCCTTTTTCCGAAGTTATAGGTACTCATCCCGATTTTTTAAATACTGAGGATTTACCTAAAAATCAGTATGTTTGTTCGGTTTTTTTAGATATATCTGGTTCAACCAGACTAGGTCTCAAATTCCCTCTCCCTACAGTACGTTTTTATAAAAATGCGATACTAATGTCTGCGATAGAAATTTTTCAGGCTTTTGATGGTCATATTCATCGATTACAGGGAGATGCTGTATTTGCTTACTTTGGCCATAAAAATATGTCAAAAAGTAATGCAATTATAAATGCGTTAAATGCGGCTGCTGTTATGCAATCATACAACAAGCATACTTTAACTAAATTCTTCGAAAGTAACAATTTACCACCTTTAAAAATACGCATTGGAATAGATATCGGTGACGATGATCAAGTTCTATGGTCTAAGTATGGCATTGGGGGAGTTACAGAAATAACGTCTACTAGTATTCATACAGACTTAGCAGCCAAACTACAAAGTAAAGCACCTAAGAATTCTATACTTATAGGTGAAAATATATACAGATATTTAGATTTACCAGAAGAATTTTTGGAAGTTAAAATAAAAACTGAGGATGGCGAACGAAAGGAAGACAAATATATAATAAATGATCCTAGATTAGGAGCCTATTATCAAATGAGGTTATTTGATTGGGAAAATTATATACATTCATTTCCTTTTTTACCTAAAGAAAGAAAATTAAGATATGTTGCTCCAGACGATTTTGAAATTATTTGTAGGATTCGAAAACAAGAAAATGAACCGATAACGGATTATAAAGGTAGTACAGAAGCGTTAGAAAAGGGAGTAGTTTTAGAATTTAAATTGCAATTAAAAGGTGCTCTGAGAGTGATTAAGCCTAGCAGAATAACTTGGAAAGTGATTAACAGAGGTAAAGAGGCTGAGGAAGCAAATGCTTTAGAATTTTACATGAAAGGGTATGAAAATAAATATACATGTTATCAAAGTACAGCATATAATGGGCATCATTATATGGAGTGTAAGTTGTATGATTCGCAAGGAAGGTTAATTGGACAAGATAGATTTGGGATATATGTAAATGATGAAAAACGAGAAATGAAGAAATTAGGTGTAAAAGAAGGAGTACTGACACAGTGATTGACAAAGGGGATTTTGTAAAACAACATCATAGTTATCTTAACGATTACATTAAGTTTGCAGATGCAAAAGCCTTAGGAGTAATTACGATAAATGGATTGCTTATTAAATTAGTATTTAAATATTTATCTAATGACTTTGGTGAAACTAAACATTTTCTTTTACTAGTGGGTGCAGTTTTGTTATTATTAGGAATTTTCTTTGCAATATATGTGGTTTTTCCGAGAATGGGTTATAGTAATAGTAAGGGATTAATATTTTGGGAAAATATAGTTGCGATGAATAGGGAAGAATTCATAAATAGTGTTGAAGAAATATCCGAAAAAGAACTTTTTGAGAAGTTAATTGAACAAAATTATTTTCTAGCACAAACTTCTTCAAAGAAATATTCTATTCTTCGTAAGGCATTCGTATTTTCATTTATAGGATATTTACTCTTAGTTGTATCAGGTGTCTTTTGGATATTTTCATGATTTCACAGAAAGTTTTTCTGTCTCAGTATTATATGCGTGAGGAAAGTTTTCGATAAAGGAAGGAGGCTAGTATCTCCTTCCTTATTTTTTATGTATTCGTAGATGGTTAGGATATAAGTTTATGATAAAATATTCTTGTATGTAAAAAAATGAATAATGGTAAAGAAGTAGGAGGCAGAGTATGACCGTAAAAGCCGATATTGATTTTCAGAAAGATTTGTTTGAGGCAGCCAATAAAATGCGTGGGAGTGTTGCTCCTGCTGATTATAAACACTATGTACTTCCATTAATCTTTTTACGTTATCTTTCTAATAAATATGAACAACGACGTAAAGAATTAGAGCAAATTGTAAAAGATCCAAACAGTGATTGGTACATGGAAGATGCTGAGATGCAGCAAGTCATCATTTCCGACCCAGACCAATATAAGGCGGAAAACGTCTTTGTAGTACCAGAAGAAGCAAGTTGGTCTTATATTATGAAAAACGCTAAGCAGCCGAATATTAAAGAAATCCTTGATAATGCGATGAAGCGTCTTGAAGAGGAAAACCCAGAATTAGAAGGCATGTTGCCTCGAATTTATCAAGGTTCGAATTTACCGGCTGAAAATGTGGCAGGCTTAATTGAAATCTTTTCACGCGATGTATTTAGCGCTAATACTCATGAAAGTGTAGATATATTAGGCCGTACATATGAGTATTTTATTAGTTCTTTTGCTGCTTCCGAAGGCAACAGAGGCGGAGAATTTTTTACACCGTCAAGTATCGTTAAGTTGCTTGTTGCTATGTTAGAACCGAAAAGTGGGATTGTTTTTGACCCTGCGTGCGGTAGTGGCGGGATGTTTATACAAAGTGAAGAATATGCTCCGAACAAACATGCACTTTCGTTTTACGGACAGGAAAATGTAGTAACGACCGTACGTCTTGGAAAAATGAACGTTCTGTTACATGGGATCAATGCAGAAATTCGCTTAGGAGATTCTCTTTTAAATGACCAGTTTCCTGATTTGAAGGCAGATTATATTATTGCTAATCCACCGTTTAACCAAAAAGATTGGGGAGCAGACCGTTTATCAAAAAAAGACCCGCGCTTAATCGGACCTGTTACAAACAGCAATGCGAACTATATGTGGATGCAACACTTCCTATATCATTTAAACGATACAGGTACAGCAGGGTTTGTGATGGCAAACGGAGCGATGACCACGAATGTGAAAGAGGAGAAAGAAGTTCGTCAAAAATTAGTGGATGAAGGATATATTGACTGCATTGTCCAACTGCCTGAAAAACTGTTTTTTACAACAGGCATTCCATGCTGCTTATTCTTTTTAAGCAAAAACCGTGACGGCAAAAACGGCTATCGCGCACGAAAAAATGAAATTTTGTTTATCGATGCCCGCAAAATGGGTACACTCGTTAGCCGTAAGCAAAAAGCGCTGTCCAAAGAGGAAATCGATAAAATCGCCGCTGTTTATCGTGCTTACAAATACGAAGAGGCAGAAGGATACGAAGACGTTGTTGGATTCTGTAAAGTTGCAACAATTGAAGAAGTACAAGCCAATGACTACAAATTAACACCGGGGATTTATGTTGGGACGGAAGTATCGGATGACGACGACGTACCGCTTGAAGAGAAAATGGCTGAGTTAACTCAACGTCTTTTTGAGCAGTTTGAAGAGTCTAATCGCCTTCAAGAAAAGATTAAGATGGACTTGGAGGAATTAATGTGATTGAGTGGAAAGAGTTTGCCTTAGAAGAAGTAGTAGAAAAATTTATTGATTATAGAGGAAAGACACCGAAAAAAACAGCAAGTGGTGTACCATTAATCACAGCAAAAATAGTAAAAAACGGTAGAATTAACACTCCGAATGAATTTATTGCTCTTGAAGATTACGATAAATGGATGACTAGAGGAATCCCGCAAAAAGGGGATGTCGTCATGACGACAGAAGCACCATTGGGAGAAGTTGCTCAGTTATGTTTTGATGGAAAAGTGGCATTGGCCCAAAGGATTATTACCATGAGAGGGAAAGTAAATGTACTTGATAATGGATTTTTAAAATATATGCTTCAATCCCCTTTGATGCAACATAGAATACACTCTCGTTCTTCAGGGACAACAGTTATTGGGATAAAAAGTTCTGAATTAAAAAAAATACCAATTCCAGTACCACCTATTGATATTCAGAAAAAGATTGCTTCAATTCTTGGAAGTATTGATGAAAAGATAGAACTGAACTTAAAAATGAACAAAACCCTCGAAGAAATGGCGATGACGCTGTACAAGCATTGGTTTGTTGAGAACGGGGATATAGAGAAAGTTTCAATAGAGGAATTTGGCAGTATTATTGGTGGCGGAACCCCTAAAACAACAGTTGCAGAATATTGGGATGGTAATATTCCTTGGATTTCGGTAAAGGATTTGAATTCAGCCGTGATTATTGAAACAGAGAAAAAAATAACTGAAGCAGGGCTGAATAATAGTTCCACAAAATTATTACCGTCATTCTCAACAGTTTTATCGGCAAGAGGTACAATCGGAAACATCAGTATTATAGGTAAAGAGATGACTATGAACCAATCCTGTTACGCAATCAAGGCAAAAGATGAACTAGACTGTTTTGTATTTTTAACCTTAAAAAGTTCAATAAATACCTTGATTAATCAGTCGCATGGTTCTGTATTTAACACTATAACAAAAGATACATTAAAATCATTAGAGTTACCGTTTGATAAGGATTTAGCAATTAAATTTGAGAAGAAAGTAAAACCTATGTTTTTACAAATATTATCAAACACTTTAGAAAACAAAGAGTTACAAGACATCAGAGATTATCTCCTCCCTCGCCTTTTATCAGGTGAAATTGATTTATCTCAAGCAGAAAAACAAGTAGAGGAAGTACTTTAAACAAACTTAAATTCGACTAGGAGGTGCAAGCAACATGACGAGACCTCTAGGTGAAACGGAATTTGAAGAGACGACGATTGAACGTTTAAAACGGTTAGGTTATGACTATCTTCATGCGCAGGAATTGTTTCAACGTGGAGAACGTAACAGTCTTCATGAAGTAGTTCTTTATGGTCGGCTGGAAGCCTTCTTAAAGAAGGCTTATCCGGCCATACCTGAACATGAAATAAAAAGACTTGCACAAATACTAACAGCGCCAGATGGTGTAAAATTGATTAACCGAAATATGCATTTTCACCAAATGTTGACGAAAGGACTTGAGTTCTCTTATGAGGTAAATGATAAAACATACACACCTCATGTTTTCCCGATTGACTGGGAACATCCAGAGAACAATGACTTTTTAGTAGTTAATCAATTATCGATTGAAGGACGTATGTCCCGCAGGCCAGATATCGTTATATATATTAATGGTTTACCGTTGATTGTATTTGAGTTAAAAAATCCAAACAATGAGCAAGCGACTGTTTATGATGCATATACCCAAATCCAAAACTATACGTACGATATCTCACAATTATTTAACTACAACGCTTTTACCGTCATTTCAGACAATGTAGAAACAAAGCATGGAATGCCGTTTGCCGATTACGATTTCTTTGCTTCATGGAAATCGATTGATGGGCGAAATGTCGATAACAACCGTGCTAATACGATGCGCACACTGATTGAAGGATTATTCCCGAAAGATCGTCTACTAAATTATATTCGTAATTTCATTGTCTTTTTAGAGGAAGGAAGTAAAATTACGAAAGTTGGCGCGAAATATCATCAGTTTTTTGGTGTGAACTTTGCTGTCAATGAAGCGATACGTGCGACACGGCCTGACGGAGATCGGAAAATCGGGGTTATGTATCATACAACGGGTTCGGGCAAATCGCTAAGTATGCTATTTTTTGCAGGAATTTTGTCTCGCCACCCGGAAATGGAAAATCCATCAATTGTCATTCAAGTGGACCGTAATGACTTAGACGAACAGTTGTATGAGACGTTTGTACAAGGAAAATCATACATCGGCCATGTGGAGCATGCAGAAGATACAGAACAGTTAAGAACCCTACTGAGAGGGGAAGCCGGGCAAATCATTTTCTCTACGATTGAAAAATTCCGTAAAAAAGAAGGAGAAACCCAGCACCCGGTTTTATCGGAAAGACGGAACATTGTTGTGATTGCTGATGAAGCACATCGCACCCAAGCCGGTTTTGCAGGTGGATTTGCCGCTCAATTACGTTATGCTTTACCGAACGCTTCCCATATTGGATTTACAGGAACTCCAGTCGATTTTGTTGATAACAATACGGAGGAAATTTTTGGATATATTATCCATCGTTACGATATGGCTCAGGCAGTGGCAGATAAAGCGACATTACCAATCTACTATGAAAGTCGCTTAATCCCGCTTGATTTATCTGCTGAGGACATTGATGAAAAATACAAGGAAATTATCGTAGAGGCTGGGGGAGACGATGAAGAGTCAGAAAACTATAAAAGAAAATGGGCCGCTCTGGAAAAAGTTGTGGGTACTCCAAAACGGCTCCGCCGTTTAGCCAAAGATATCGTATCACATTTTAACCAAGTGGCCAATCCGTTTCAAAAAGCAATGATTGTCTGTATGAGCCGGCGAATTGCGGTTGATTTGTATAATTATCTAAGAGAGATTCCAGAATGCCCTCCTGTTGAAGTGATTATGACAGGAGATGTATCAAAGGATCCAAAAGAGTGGCGAGAGGTTCAGCCGGGAAGCAAATATGCGCATATTAAGTCGAAAAAAGAGCAAGAAGAAGTGAAAGCCAAACTTCGTGACCCAGAAGACCCTTTGAAATTTGTCATTGTCGTCGATATGTGGCTAACAGGAATGGACGCCAAACCGCTTTCTTATCTTTATATCGATAAGCCAATGAAGGGACACAACCTGATGCAGGCCATTGCACGTGTAAACCGTGTGTTTCCGGGAAAAGAAGGCGGAGTAGTCGTTGATTATATTGGAATCGCTACTTCACTAAAAGAAGCAACTCATAAATATACGCAAAGTGGCGGCACGGGAAGTCCTACTTATGATATTTCAGAGGCCGTTAATATCTTCATGGATCATCTGAAGGCAATAAGAGGATTTATTCCAAGCGAGATTGATGTGCAAAACTGGCGCACAAAACCAAAAATAGAACGGGAGGACTTCATTGCTGACCTTGTCAATATCCTTTTAAATAGTGATCCGGAAGAATATATTCAAACAGCCACCAAACTAGAAAAATCGTATCAGTTGGTGAAACATCAGCCGGAAGTACTTGAACTTGCAGATGAAGTCATGCTCTATTTAATGATGAAAGCACAACTTCGCAAACATTTGCGGCCACCAATTGAAAAACCGAGTGAAAATAAAACATTAGAAGAGCGATTATCAGAACTTATTGATAACAGTCTGTTAGCAAAAGAAACCGTTGACATTTTCCAAATAGCAGGGATTGAACGCCCGGATATCAGCATATTGGACGATGCGTTCTTGGCGGATTTAACAAAAAAAGAGCATGTAGACTTGCGCTTAAAGTTGCTGAAAAAACTTTTAGAGGATCAAATCAAAGTGACATTTAGCCAAGGAAGCCCACAGTCAAAGGCGTTAAGCGAACTTCTAGAGAAAACGTTAAGGGATTATCATAATCGGGTTATTCAGGCTGCCGATGTGGTCAGGGTTATGATTAAAATGCGCAAAGAAATGGAAGAAGAAATACGCAAGCGACACGACTTAGGATTGTCAGAGGAAGAAATTGAATTTTACAAAGCGATCACTGCTATGGAGCAGGAAGCGTTCTCAAACGAGTTTCTTGCTAGTTTAATCCATAAGGTGGTTAAAGCCTTAAAGAAACAATTAGCCGTAGACTGGACAAGTCCTCACCGTCGAGATGTCTACGCTAAAGTGAAATTAGCCGTCAAGCAAGTGCTCATGAAAGAGAAAATTACCGGGCAACAATTACAATTCTTAACAAATAAATTCATGGAACAAGCCGAACAACAATATAAAGACTGGCCAATGAATGCGTAACAACTAGAACAGATGTCTCTTATAGGGGCATCTGTTTTTGTATAAGTAGTTATGAAGGGAGAAGAAGCAGATGCAGACAGGAACGGATAGAGCGATTACTAAAATTCTTACAAGTCAATCTGAGAGGATGTCACGATTAGAAAAAATATTTGGATACCAATCAAAAATAATGAAAGTAAGCAATGTAAGTTTAAATTTAGAAAGGAAATTTGATTTGAGCATGTATCAATCTGAACTTTCGAGAACATTCAATATAATAGCCCCACAGTTAGAGATTATACAATTACATACGCGCTCCATTGCTGCATCATTAGAATTAACCAAAGCGTTAGGTAATAATCCAATCAGCCGAATGTATAGGATAACTGACTCTATGCAAGCGGCTTTGAATGCATCCAGACAACTAGGTTTGTTATTTGCCCAGATTTACAATAGTATAAATAGTCCGATTGCAGAACTCCAAAGAACAATTAACCAAACATTAGAATTATATAAGATTAACCTGTCACCGACCATAAAAGCATTAGAACAATGGCAGGTTCAATTTAAAGAATTGCAAAAAATAAATTTTCCAAAGGTTGAGCAATTACTTCGAGATGCAGAACTCACTGTTATTGAGCAAGACGAGAAAGAAAATTGGATTTTGGATGGTGAATTTGTAAGAAGAGAGGAACTAGAAGAAGCAGTTTTAGAAGTATTAGGACGTCAAGAATTAGTAAAGCAACAACCAATTGTTACACTTTTTAATAGCATAGTTGAACGTTTAGAGAAATTGGAGAAAACTCAAAAATTGGGAAGGGCTCAAAAAATTAAGCAATTTGTTTGGGCAACTGTCATTTCTATTCTGATTAATATACTTTCGGGGTACTTTGAACCTTTTTTTGAAACAAGCCAGAAAATATTTTACCAAGAAGTAATGAAACATAAAAATATCCTTTTAAAACAAGTACGTAAAGAGTATAAAGACAAAAAGTATACATTTGAAGAATTAAAACCATTCCGTATGGTATCAGCAAGTCAATTACCTGTTCGCCAAACTAATAAAAGAAATACAAAGGCGGTTGATATGTTGCATTTTGGACAAGTTGTGCGAGTGATAGAAAAAAGAAGAAATTGGTCTCTTGTTGCTTATCAAAAGGAAGATGGAGAAGTAATAAAAGGATGGGTATTAACAAGATACTTAGAGAAGTTGGCAAAATAATATAAGGGATTTAATCGTGTTTTATTGTTAAACTATTTTATAGAAATGATCCCAGTGGATGAAGCGTTAACATTTATCAACTGGGATTTTTCTATATTTACCCATAATTATTTACGGCCTCCATCTTGTTCTCATCTGTTGGGAAAGAGTAACGCAGAGCCGTGTTTGGCGAAGAAATGGCCACTTAGTGCTTGAAAAATACTAATATCTTCGCCGTTTCTTATCAGTCTAGTAATGAAAGTATGGCGGAGAGCATGAACATTAATTCTATACTTTTCGAATATGTACTGAACCGTTCGCAGAGAAATTCGCTTATTTTTGTTTGATAAGAAAAGAGCAGAGGCATTAAAAGAACTATTGTTGACAAATATATTATGAAATATCTATATTGCGTATTGACTGACAATTCTAACTTCTATTAAAATCAAAACACGGTCCAATGATATGGCAAAATATCTTTTGTTGGACCAATTTTTAAAACAGAAAGGAGAGTTCTCATAACACAATTAAAAACATGTAATTAAAAGACTGATTAGAGCATTATAACTCTCCCTTTTTAAGAAAAAGGGGGAATGTCGTATGTTAAAAGAAACATTGCCAAAAGTGAAAATTAGTCTCGATTCACAGTGTTTTCATCGAAAGCCTGAAAAATGGGAAACAGCGATTATTTCTAATCGTATCGCTAGTTTGCCGACGGAAGTAACGATGCAAGAGTTCGCGCAGGCTGTTGTCATTCCAAATGGAAGAAGTTTTGCACCTGCTGTTTTTAGAGATGGGATTAGAAAAAATGCTTTTTGGCTTAGCCAACAGGTTTTTGCTCTTGATATCGATGAAGGTTTGTCAATTGCTGATGCTGTAAAGAGATGTGAGCGATACGATATCATGCCGAATTTCATTTATACAACATTTCGTTCTACACCGGATCATGAAAAATTTAGAATGGTTTTCTTGGTAAATGAAGAAGTTCATGATATCCGAGTGCGAGAGTTGATACAATGTTCGTTAATGACACTCTTCCCGGAAGCGGATATCCAAGCAAAGGATGCTTCCAGACTATTGTTTGGAGGGAAGGGACTGGTCTATGAAGCGTATGACAACGTCATAAGCGTTCCAGATTTATTAAATGCCGTTATATTGCACATAAAAGCAGGACCTAACCCGTCACGGGATATGGAACGTTACTGTCGCGTTGTTGGGATTGATTTAATCAACGGTTATCCAAACTATAAGTTGATTGATGACGATAATGAAGTAGTACCAGAGGATAATTTGTTTATTTCAATGACTAAAAAGCGCACCAATCCTATTATACTTAATAGAGAACGCCCGAAAATTAGTCATGGTTCCTATATGATTAAGTTTTCTAAAGAAAACACTGAGGAATATCGTAGAAAGTTGGGCTCGAAAGACGAAGGGGAATTGCTTAAAGATTATTGTTTCCAAATTGATAAAGTGAAAGAGGGGCTTGCGCAGATTAGAGATTTTCCGTTTGATAAACTAGAGGAGAATTGCAAACTTTATCGAGAATCCATACACGGTGATTATTGGTTGTATCACAACGAGATGTTTGGGGTTATGACTAATTTATTGAGAATAAAAGGCGGTAAAACGAGAATTGAACAGATTCTCAACAGTAGACCAGAATACGCGCAAAAGAAAATAGAATGGAAGGTCATGATTAATCAAATACAGAAGTCAAATTACGCTCCAAGCAGATGCGATTCGTACTGTCCATTTGCTGATGAGTGTGAACATGCGTTAAACATGATTGAACAAGGGAAATTATTTAGAGGCAGAATTCAAGTGACTCAAAAACCGAATTTTCAACCTTTGGAGGATGCGGAAAAGAAACTGAAGCAGTATTTTCACGAAGCGCTTAATTGTGAAGAAAATGGCGTATTTGTGATTAAAGCCCCCACAGGAATTGGGAAGACTCAGTTGTATGTCAATGCGGCTCAAACTCATACGTTTACGATTGCATTACCTACCCATCGGTTGAAGGAAGAAGTTTCAGAGCGATTGAATCGTTTAGGCTGCAAACACGTTAAAGTGCCACAACTGCCGAACCTAGATATTGAATTTGCTGAGAAAATTGAACGTCTATACAATAACGGAGCGTATAAAGCAGTGAATGCTTTCTTAAAGAAAATGGCTCGGCAAAATGAAGAAATTCGGAACTATCTTGAAGAACTTGAAAATGTGCATAAAGCGCGAAATCAAATCATTTTAACTACGCATCAACGGAGTTTATTTACAAAAGAGGATGCGAACGGTACATTAGTTATTGACGAGGATATTATACCGAACCTGTTGCCTGTGTCAAAAATGAGTGTTACAGATTTCACGTTTGTGTGCTCTAAATTAATGCAAAATGAAGAAAATAGGACGGCTATTTTAACGATTCAAAATATGGTCTTAAATGCACCGACCGACCTCGTTCAAGAGAGAGCAGCCTACTTGCTGCCGAATGCCAACGAGGTAGAAAAGATTATTGTCGAAGATAGCGCTATAAAGTCCGATATTTTAGGATTCTTAAATTGCTCATATTTCGTAAAAACAAAAGGACCGAATGGAAATGAATTCATCTATTTCATTCAGCGCCATCAATTGCCTAAAAAGAAAGTGATTATTCTTAGCGCTACTATCAGCGAAACGATTGCTAAAATGATGTTTGGACCAGAAGTTAAATACCGTGATGTTGGATTGACGGAATCAAAAGGGGAAATTGTGCAAATTCCTATCAAAAGTTTTAGCCGCTATGCGATAAAAGAGAACGAAGAACTTTTGAACTTGGCAAAAAAGTTAATAGACATCTACAATCCTAACAGCACTATTATTACCTACAAAGGATTTATGGAACAAGACGAAGCGATTCCTACGTTTGGAAATACGGAAGGAATCGATTCACTCAAAGGACAGAACATTACGGTGTTAGGAACGCCTCACGTTAATCCAATTGCATACTTACTTTACTCGGCTGCGTTAGGGTATAAACTTGGACTGAATGATAGCAAAATGGAATATCAGCAAGTTCAACGAAACGGTTTCAGATTTTTCTTTAATACGTATGGAAATAATGAGATATTACAGGAAATACAATTTTATTTGGTTGAGAGTCAATTGATTCAAGCGATAGGCAGAGCGCGAACACTTAGGGAAGATGCAAAAGTATTAGTTTTAAGCAATCTTCCGGTGCAAGGTGCTCGGTTTATCCATTTATCTCAACGAGACATACAAAATTTATTGCATTCCTAAGTTTTAGAAAAAATGGAGTTACTCGTCGGCACGGAGGCCACTTTCAAATAATATTACGTTACATATTACTATTCATCATACATAACTACTTCACCTGCTTAAAGTTTTAACTACGAAACACTTCATATCCTACTTCATACAACACCATTTAACACTACATAATCATCTCCTTAATTTGCAAATCTGCTCACTACACATTTGATTCCTTGTATTTTCCGATTACAAAAACTGCGCAGAAGGCCTTCAGTTAAAGGATACTGAAGGTCTTTTTACGTATGGATATAGTGACCCAGCCAAAAAGGTCATTCAGAAAGAATTTACAGCACTTTAAAACAAAATTTTTATCTACGAAAAAAGTTTTTATTTTCTGAATTTTATTTTTATCTACGAAATAGACATAATTTTTTTCGTAGATAAAAAATAATAAAATTGCTTAATAATTGGAAGTTGAAAGTCATAAAGAGTTTATGTAAATATTTTATTAATATAATAATTTTGGAAATAAATGTTTTTATCTACGAAATCACCACAAAGTATCTTAAATCAATAGGTTGCACGGATTTTCAATATGTTTTATACTCTGAATTACATCGAACAAAGATTTCGATGAATAGTTTTTGAGGGGGTGAATTAGGAGAAGTATAGCATGGTAACAATTATATTACCAAAATAATTTGATTTAACAGGAGATTAAATATCTGAAAAATTAGTGTTTTTAAAAAAAGAAAAGGAGATGGTGTGAATGAAAAAAATTATCAACAGAAAAGTGTATGATACAGAAAAAGCAACGCTTGTTGCGAAGTACAGTAACGGTCTTCCGAGCAGTGACTTCAGACACGTTTATGAAGATTTATATATAACGAAGTCTGGTCAGTTTTTCTTGCATGCTCAGGGAGGTCCATTAACGAAATACAGTGAGTCAGAGGGGAACCTAACGTGGGGGATTGAAACGATTATTTTGTTAAGTAAAGATGAAGCGTATGAATGGCTTGAAGAATATGACAAAATTGAAGCGATTGAAAAGTATTTTGGTGATGTGATTCAAGAAGGATAAGGATAGGCAGTCCAAAACATATAATTTCTGCCAAATATAAAGACTAAAACAAACGCTCTGTACATTCATATATACATGCAATACATAACATACAACGATTTTCGGCAAAACAAAAAGTTTTAGAATTAAAAAATAACACATTCTATAAAATACATATCAAAGATGAATTCATAGAAATAGAGGAATGGGACAGGGCTTTAGAAAAGAGGAGGATGATGCGTATGTTAAATGCGGTTAGTGTATCAGAAAATGATAAAATGATGGAGGATTTCAAAGAATTAGTTATTATTTGGGGATTAGAACCGTTATTTACTGTTGGTGTAAAATTTAAAAATGGGCTGTATTTAGGTGTATCGTTGTATGGTCACGAAGATTTTCCAGATTGCTATGCTGTAGGGCTTAATGAAGCAAACGATGAAATCCGTTGGTTTTTTAAAGGTAGAGAAAATTTAGGGGAGCAAACCGCTAGAGGAATTGGTTGGTTGGGGTATTCTATAATTGAGAGTTGTATTGTTGAGGGAGTATGTGCTGATGAGTTAGGTGAATATCTAGAGTATGTCTTATCTCAATTGAAGGGCGAGAAGTTGAGTAAATATTTGAGCGAACAAGAGATTAGTCATGTAGAAGAGAGGTATAAAAGCGTATTGGAGAAATTGATTTTTGATCTTACTAACTAAAGCGATTTAAGGTTTAATTATTATATGAATAGTTAAGAAGTGAAGAATGTTGATAAATGGAAGGAGGGGGTTTCCCTCCTTATTTTTATGAAGTAAGCGTTTCATCAAACTTCCTTATAGCATAATCCTTCTTGCTGAGATAGGAGCCAGAAAGTTGATAACAATAAGAATCATGCGCTTAAAATAAGGATATTATTATACGTCAATTCATGCACATGTTGCAAATTCTAACCGATGAAATTACCCATGCTAATCGCTTGAATTTTGTTCAAATCTTAAAAAAACTAAATAACCATTTGTATATAAAGGTTAAAATTGTAAATATTCATGTTGATTATCATTTATTAATAATGAATATAAGTATTCATAATGATTAGTATTGATAAGATTCAATAATATTCATTACGAATAGTTAATAACAAAACATAATCATTATTTGCAACAAAATTTTTTCATGAAGAAAGATGAAAAAAATGATTTTTTTCATACAACGGTCTCCTACATAGACAAATTAGCCCGAAAAAATAAGATAAAAAACGAATAAATTAGGAGAAAATAGATTTATGGCGGCATAAAATCATTTTGGCTTTAAAACGGCTTATATCGCTTAAAATGGCGAATTACTTTATGCTTTTGAGGATAAAGGCGACGGTTAAATGAAACAAATTTAAAATATGTAATTGAACAGGGTTTTATAAAAATTTTGTCGTTACCTAAAGGAATTTTAATAAATAGGGCGAATTAACAACCTTTAGGCAATATTTCTTTAGGGAGCGATGTGGTTATGACAAAAATTATCTCATTGTTTAATAACAAAGGTGGAGTAAGTAAGACAACAACAACCTTTCATTTGGGATGGATTTTGTCGGAAATGGGGAAAAGGGTCTTAATGATAGACGCAGATTCCCAGTGCAATTTGACTGGTTTGTGCCTTAGTTTAGCAGGAACTGAGGATATAGAGGAATTTTATAATTATAGCGGAATTGACAATATAAAAACGTCGCTTGAGCCGGTATTTGAAGGATTACCTAAAAGGTTAGAACCAGCCAAATGTTTTGAGTTCCCTAATAGAGAAGGTTTGTATTTGTTACCCGGGCATATTGGTTTTGCTGAATTCGATGTAACTATAGGGATTGCACAGGAATTAACAGGTAGTCTAAGAATGACACAAAATATTCCGGGAGCAATTAACTATTTAATTAACATTACTTCTCAGGAATATGGTTTTGATTACGTGTTAATTGATATGAGTCCAAGTGTATCTGCAACGAATGCAAATTTGTTAATGCAAAGCGATTATTTTATTGTTCCTTGCAGTCCTGATTACTTTTGTAATATGGCCATCCATTCATTAGCGCGAGTCCTTCCTGAATGGAAAAATACATATGATAATATTAGAAGGCATCCAATTTTCCAAAATGCAGAATATCGTTTTCCTAATACGCTTCCGAAATTTATTGGAACAATACTCCAACGGTATAGACCGAAAAACGGTGTTCCAGCAAGGTCATTCCAATCTTGGATTGATAAAATTAACCATAACGTCGCTACAAATTTAGTGCCAACTTTGAGGGAACACGGTATGTTAATTAATGAAGAAATGTTTGGTACAATTAGGATAGATGGAGAGCCTTACAATTTAGCAAATATATCTGATTTTAATAGTTTAATTGCCCAGTCACAGAAATACAGCGTTCCTGTTTTTGCTCTGTCGGAAGAGCAAATTGAACAATCAGGGAATGTTTTATTAAATAGCACGAATTCAAGAGATGAGTTTAGAGACACGTTCACACAATTGGCACGTAAGATTATTAGATTGACTACTTAAACAGTTTGCGTTTTTGGTTTAAAAACAAGGAAATCCCCCCTCCCATTTCGAATCAGATGAGTTAAAAGGGGGGATTTTTATGGTTAAAATTTTGCTTGAGTATAATTTGCTTATATTTCAATGTTGTTTTAAATATACCGTGTTCAAATTCATCAACGCTGATAAAACGTATTATGCCGCTGTGGTGGAAATGTCTAATCGTGGGGGAGAATTTGAAATCATACAGAGCAAAGTGCTGGACTGCCTGTCTGATGCGAAAAAATATTTGTTAGAGTTAAACGAATTCAATTTGCGGTCGGGTGATATTGATGAATTGAACGAGTATATTCATTTTTTAGAGGAATAGGGTTTTCGATAAAAATAATCCCAATGATGCAGCCGATTCTAGGCTGCTTTTTTGTTTAGATAAAAGGGAATGTATGTTCGATATCTAATTATAAATATGTAAAATAATTAACAAATGAAAGGATTGAGCGTACTCATGTCAAATAAGGACAAACACCACGGATTAAGGGAAACAAGTTTTATTAAGTTTAGACATGATGATTATATAATTATCATTGCTAGGCATAGCCGCTTCGCTCGGATACAGCACACAGACAGCAAGTACATGTACTTTATGTATATCACGCGTTTGCAAAAACGTTTCCTTGGAGACAACACGTCTGAAGTCGCAGAATTTAATATTTTATGCTTTTTCGGTATGTATAACAGTTTTCGTCATTTGATTCAAAACGTGCAGCCGATCCTATCGGAATATATTTTAGACTCAAAAAAGATAGTGGAGATCGTGATGTTATGCGAAGAGTTGTATGACAATCACGAAGATCATGTAGATGGAGAAGGAATAAGGTAAAACAGCAAGGAGAGTCCTTGCTGTTTTGTGTTTTATTAGAATAAATGGAATAATCATATAAATTAGGTCCTGTTTTTTGATTTTGATCGAGATATAATCGTGTTAAGCGAAAGAGAAATCGTAGGAGAGTGATTAGGGTGGAAAGAATTTTGCCTAAAAAGCAGGAGAGGCTCGTCTTTTTTATGTATAACTTTGTTTTAAGGATCTTTTTAATCTTGCTCGCTGCTAAATTGAGTCAAAAATATTTTCCACATGGTTTTTGGCTATATGCATTTATTGCTTATCTTAGTATGACAGGGGGCGCTTTTATTTACAGGCGGATGTATGTTCCGATATATAAAATGTTTGTTATACAAGATGAGAAAGAGCAAATGCCAGCAATTTTCGTTTATTGCATGCTCACATTGGTCATGGCTGTTTGTGTATTGGGTGGCTTGATTTTATTTTTCCAACACAAAGATGTGTTTACATTTGTCTTTGTGCCCTTTTTCGTCTTTATGGGAGCGTTAGTTTGGGAAATTTCAATAAGCCGGATGTTTATTTTATTTGAGTGAATAAAAAGAAAATTAGTAATAATGAACCATTTTATAAATTATCTTCACAGTTATAATTTTGTTGTATAGGTATTATTTTGGTTGGGGGTGTTAGTGGTGGAGCAACTGGAACTAATAAGAAAAATACTCATGTGGGGGTCGATTGCTTTACTCATTTTATCTATTGTTTTTTTAAAAAAGGGTAAAAAAATGTCTAGACTTTATGGAAAAAAGCATATAGGGAAGATGAACAAAGCCAACCTAAAAATGACTATGCCGGTTAAGTTTTCTGAAGACAGCATTATAAAGGCAGCGCGTATTATAAAGAATATGCCGGACTACTATCTAGCGTTTGATACGAACATTTTGCTTGATTATCCGTATGTGCTTGTCAATTTGGGGGAAGATACCAAAATTTTAATTAGTGAGCAAGTTCGCAGGGAACTAGATAAGATTAAAGATAGTGGTTCAGAAGCGAGCGACGCCGCTAGAATTGCCCTAAAAAACATTTCTAATCTTCATAAAGACAACAGGCTCGAAATTGTCCAAGTGGATAAAAAGAAACTGGAGGAATTAGGGCTTGATCCTAATTCGGGAGACGATTTGATTGTTGGTTCTTATCTTAGAAAAGTGATAGATGGGAAGCAAGTGGTTTTTATTACAAACGACAATAACGCACGAACAACCGCTAGAACAACAAAATTGAAAGTGTTAGAACTTGATTGGGAAGAAAAACTATTGAGAGAAAACAAAAAACGGAAAACGCCTGTATATCGTCCCGGATATGCCTATAAACTTTTTGCGATTATTTCGTTTTCTTTGTGTATTGGATTCTTAGCAGGAATGGGACACATAGAGAAAAAGATGGAGCAAGAAGCCCAACCAGCAATGGCCACCTCTTCTGGAAAAGGAGGACCGGCATATGTGAAAGGAAATTATCCTTATGTCATCAAGAATGAGTATGGAGAATCGTTTCAAGGGAAAAAAGCAGGAGATTGGGGGGCAGGTGCGCTTGTAGATATTCATTATTCTGACTCATTTTTTGCACGTACTCTCGGAAATTACAAAGTGACACTTGGGGTTTGGAATACAAAACAAGTTGAGGAAAAAACAAATAAGTTGACATATTTGATTGTCTTGAAAAATGGAAAGCAATACGAGCCGCAGTCAACAAACTTTTTTAATTATGACAAGAAGCAAGGAATTGAAATTCCTAGCATTGATAGCCGTGTTAAGTTTGAAAATGTTAATGGATATGACAGCGTTGGTTTCAATATAGAGAAAAATGAATTGAAAGATTTAGAGAATGCGGAACTTCGTTTAGTGCATAAAGTGACGAAAGAAATTATTCAAACATTGCCGCTGAAAGTATTGAAAAAATAATGGAAAGGACAGATACAGATGTCATTTTCGGACTGGTTATCATTGGTTTGGCACATTTTATATCCAAGTGTTGTCGTTTTCGCAGTTTTGTTTTCTACTTGGAGAATCACTGTATTTTTGATGAATAGTTTTAAGCGTTTAGTCCAAAAAATTGATGGCACTGATTTAGCAAATCAAAGAAATCTGGGAGCATATCGCGTGTTTTCAAAAGCCGGTAAATACGATGTATTGGACCAAGTAATGGACGATATGGATAGAAGGTTTCAAGAAGACAGTTTGCGATTTAGTGAGGAAAGTTTAAGGGAAAGTATGCGGTTTCAAGAAGAGTCAATGCGCTCATTTAATGAAGATTCCATGCGTTTTAACGATCATCATGACCATCATAACCATCATCAGTGGTAACCTTTTTAGCGAAGATTACGCATCTTTTGTGGAAGAGAGGTGAGAGTCCTAGAAATGTCCGTAAGAAAAGTTGTGCAAACAACATTAAGATGGCTTTTTCCATTTTTCTATGGACACGAAATAGAAATTATTGACCAGTTTCATGAATGGTCTGCTTATGAACGCATGCCCATCACTGTAGAAGATGTGAAATGGTACGTAGAGCAAGTGAGAGAAAAAGATCCTCGCGCATTAAAAGGTATCAAATCCATTATCTTGTGCAATATGGAGCCACAATTCCATCCGAATGTTCGAGGAAGTTATACTGTTGACGTTGAAAAAAGAGAAGTGAATATTCGATTGTATGGAATGGCGTACCTCCCCAGTATTGATACGTACACCCTTGATTATAGTGATACAGGAGAACTGAAAGCAGGGTTCACTCCTACGCAAGCGAGAGATCTCATGCTTTCAACTTTAGGGCATGAAATTGGCCATAATGTAGAATACAGAAGGTCAGGGCGGTTATTTGGAGACGATGTTGAAAAGTTTTGTGATCGATATGCAGATGAGTTGAACATTGTTGTAGACCCTGAGCGTAGTGGACAATGGAGGCTATTTTTTATTGATGATGTCATCCCATTATGATTTTAGGCTGTGAGGAGTGATCTAAATGAATGCTATAAAGCGTCTAACAATAATCGTTACGGCTTTATTGTTATGTTTTGCATTATTCCCGCCGAACAGTTCAGCCCAATCCAAATTTAAAGATATTCCTAACAACTATTGGGCGAAGAAAGAAATTGAAGAACTAGTATCCAAAGGGATTATCAATGGATATCCAGATGGCAACTTTAAACCTGAGCAATATGTTACACGGGCACAAACAGCCATTATTATTGGCAAGGCAATGCAAATCGATACGAAATATCGCCCAAATCCGGGATTCGCAGATGTCAAATCGAAAGATGCTGCTTATCCATATATTGCGGCTTTAGTGGAACGTGGCATTTTTTCGAAAGGAAAGAAGTTTAATCCTAATAACCCGTTAACACGGGAACAGTTGGCGAAAATTTTAGTAGAAGCATTTGCTTTGCAAGGTACAACAAAGACGGAGTTTAAAGATGTTCCGAAAAATCACTGGGCATATAAATATATTAATACACTAGTAGCAACAGGAATTACAACAGGCAAAACATCTGACAAATTTGACCCGACTGGAAAAGTAACAAGAGCGCAAATGGCGGTGTTTGTAAAACGAGCATTAGATTACCAAGAAAAACAAATTGCTAATCTAAATCCTTTTGTGAAAGAAGTAGTATATTTGGTTAATAAAGAACGTGCAAAAGAAAAACGTCCTCCATTAAAGTTAGCGTTAGATGTAACGAGAGTTGCTCAATTAAAAGCAGAAGACCTGCTAAAAAACGATTACTTTGATCATGTATCACCTGTATATGGAGATGTAGATAATATGTTAAGTAAATTTAATATCAAATTTCAGTATGCAGGTGAAAATATTGCGGTAGGTCAAAGGACTCCAGAAGAAGTAGTGAGTGCTTGGATGAATAGTCCGGGTCATCGTAGTAATATTTTAGACCCAGTTTATACAGAGATAGGTGTTGGAGTTGTTGAAATAGGAAGTATAGGAGAGGGGCAATCGGTATATTATTGGGTGCAAATGTTTGTAGCAAGATAATTATTCGCAATCTCCTATTCTTTATGTTCTTCACACGGGGCTTTGGCTCCGTGTTTTTGTTTTGCATATAACAACCGATAAAAAGCAGGACTGAGGCCTTCGAAGTTTAAATGATGCTCAGTGAGCAAAATAACGTAAGACAAAGGAGGAGTTCTCATGTCAGAACTGCAATCACTGATTGTATGGGCAGAAAAGGCTTCAGACGTTTGTTTGCTGTTGTTTGTTTTTATACTTATTGCCGCCATTGCTGATTTATTTATTAATCTTTGCTTTAAAAATTTTTCCAAAACGAGGGTTTATAGATACGTGAAGTATGTTATTGGAATTGTGATTTTATTGTCGATTTTTGGGGCAGTCATTTATTCGTTTGTAATGATTTGAGCAGAAGGAAAACGATAGAAGTGGAATTAAGTGTCTTATTAGTTTAATCACTTTGATCATTTTGTATTACATTCGTGATTTACTGAAATGACACACGGATTAAGCGAGAGAACAGTAGAGGCTTTTTAGGCTTAACTGTTCTCTATTTTATTCATATTGTTAAGTACCAGAAAAACAAAATCCAACTTGGGATAAGATTTGAAAATACCGAAGTACCAAACAAAGATATATATGCTACAAATTAAGAAAGGGAGAAGTCGATACTCTGTTTCTTATCTATGTAAGTAATATCATTAGTAATTGAGTGTAAGTCTCGCTACTTACTAATTGTTTAAAATGTTCTTTATTAGGAAATTTTAGTAATAAAAAGCATGCGGAGTAGTATGTATGAGGATACTCTCCAAAATTTCTTTTTATGTTTCAGCGATTCCTAGTATAGTTCTTTTGTCAGCAATTGTGTTGGATTTAGTAATTAATAAACAAAGATTGTTTGATGCTAGGGAGTATTTACAATGTTTTTTATTAATTCTGATTGCAATTACAATGAAGTTTATAATAATTTCTTATTATGAAAAGAAAAAGGGGACAAGGGATGTCGAGTGATTTTCATCTCAGTTAACGGTGCTTATTAGTTATGAAATTTGTCTTAACAACTTCAGATAATAGTCAACGAATAGCGATTGTTAACGATTATCCACAATTATTTATAATTTTTCACAATCATTTTAATTGTTGTAATGATTATTCTATTAATGATGAAAGTAGTTAATGGAATTTTTAACAATGGGAAGCGAAGAAATAAATCAAGAAGAGGCTATTTATTTAATGGAAGATTGAAAATGGGGCAATCACTCTGTTTTTAATTTTTTATAGACGTTGTCTTTTGCAAAAAGGACAAAATAGGATATGTGTTGAATGTATAATATATAGTAAATAAGGAAAAATTGCGATATGTTATACATAAAGTAAGTTCTACTGTTATAATCGTATTTACGGAGGTGACGATATTGAATGAAATAGAACTAAAAAAATTATTGGATGAGTTTAGAAGCCTCCCCTCCGAAAATGAATGGATAGAGTTTAAAGAAGCCAAGAGTAATTTCCATTTTGATGATTTAGGTGAATACTTTTCAGCGTTGAGCAATGAGGCTAACTTAAAAAATCAACCTTATGGGTGGCTTATTTTTGGAGTAAAAGATAAAAACAAAGAAATTGTTGGAACACAATACAGAGAAAATAGAGCAGATTTAGATCGCCTTAAATATGAGATATCAAGGCATACAAACGGTGGGCTGTCGTTTGTTGAGATTTATGAACTTTTTTATCCAGAGGGCAGGGTGATTATGTTTCAGATTCCTGCTGCGTCAAAAGGAATGCCAACATCTTGGAAAGGTCATTATTTTGGCCGAAATGGTGAGTCGAAAGGTCCACTTAGCATACAAGAAATCGAAAGTATTCGCAATCAACGTATGAAAGAAGATTGGTCGGCTGGGATTTGCCCTGATGCTACGATTGACGACTTAGATAAAACCGCCATTGAGAAGGCAAGAGAAGAGTATAAAAAGAAGAATCCGCGTTTAGCCGAAGATGTCGATAAATGGGATGATATAACGTTTCTGAATAAAGCAAGGGTAACGATTAACGGACAAATTACAAGAGCATCCATTATATTGCTTGGTAAACCTGAATCCGAACATTTTTTGGCGCCGGCTGTTGCAAAAATGACATGGATTTTGAAAGACGAACATAATATTGAGAGGGATTACGAGCATTTTGGACCGCCATTTATTTTAAACACAAATGAACTTTTTGCAAAAATCCGAAATTTAAAATATCGCTATATGCCGGACCAAAGTTTGTTCCCTATTGAAGTGAATCAGTATGATCCTTATGTCATTCGTGAAGCGTTGCATAACTGTATTGCTCATCAAGATTACACTCTTCAAGGGCGAATTAATGTTGTTGAAAAACCAGAGGAATTAATTTTTACAAATCTTGGTGAATTTATTCCTGAAACGATTGAGAATGTGATTGAACGTGATGCACCTCAAGAATATTATCGAAATCGCTTTTTAGCCGAAGCAATGGTCAATCTAAATATGATTGATACAATTGGTTCGGGAATTAAGAAAATGTTTTTAGAGCAACGAAAAAGATTCTTTCCAATGCCGGATTATGATTTAAGTGAACCGAATAAAGTAAAAGTGACCATTTACGGCAAAATATTGGATTATAACTATACTCGTATGCTTATCAGCCATACAGATCTCGATTTGAGTGTAGTGATTGCGTTAGATAAGGTGCAAAAAAAGCAACGCATCACACAAGAAGAAGCAAAAAAATTAAGGGCATTAAAATTAGTGGAAGGCAGATATCCAAACCTATATGTTTCCGCTAAAATCGCTGAAATTACAGGAGATAAAACCACCTATATTAAAAACAGGGCCTTTGATAAAGAGCATTATAAGCAACTGATTATCTCATTTTTGCGTCAGTATAAAGTGGCAAGTAGGAAAGATATTGATGATTTGTTGCTAGATAAACTATCTGATGCTCTCAATGAAAAGCAAAAAAAGAGGTACATCGGAAACCTGCTTCAAGAAATGTCCAAGAAGGATAAAACTATTGTAAATCAAGGTTCTGCCCGCTATCCAAAATGGGTATTAACTAATTAGTTAAACTTAGTTTTAAATTAGTTATAGGTTTAGTTAATAAAATTAGTTATAAAAATTGCTCGAATATTGATTTTACGCGGTTTTTCCATTAACTAATTAGTTATAGGAATGGTTATTGTTAGTTGTAGGATTTAGTTAAAGACATCGGTTCAATTTAAACTGGTGTCTTTTTAATATTTACCAAAGAGTTTAAAACATATTCTAGAATTTGGAGGTTTTTGTCTGAATATGTTGAATCTTTATTTGTAAAGAAGTAATCCCCTATAAAGAGGCTAAAGGTAGAATTTCTTTATTCAACTTAGCCTTTGGATGAAACAAAAAGTGGATACGATGTCACATTTTGTTCATGTAGATATTTTATCCAACTTTTTATAAGCACGAAGCAATATACGGTTAAATATCTATATATGAGATGTTCTACGAAAAAATGTGATGATGTAAGAAGAAAACAGCCTCTTTGATTTGGGAAACTCCCACTAAAATTTTTGATGATTCGGGTGAGACAATGTTTAGCGAAAAAATTTATAAAGAAGTGGATAGTGCTATAAAAAGGGTTTGGTTGGAAGACATCAAAGAAGATTATTTGCGGCATAGTTTATTGAAAGAGGATTCATTGAAAAATGCTTTTTATTATCACTTGAGAAGACGATTAGGCGACCATTATTTATTGGATAATCATTTAAGGATCTATACGGAATTTTATTATATGGGATTACGAGCAGACTTAGTTGTTGTAAAACTGAATGAAAATCCGGGGCAAAATGGCCACTTGAAAAACGATGTTGCCGAAATCATTGCAGCCATTGAAATGAAATATAAATATGATTTATCAGATAAACCATTTCTAAGTGACATCGAAAAAATACGAAAAAGTATTGAAGAATATAAAATAAATGCTCTCTATTATTTAGCATTTATCCATGAAGTCGAATATGAGGCGAATTCAACATTGTCTTGGATAGATATAGAAAAATCGCCTTGGGCAAAAGGGCGAGTCGTTGAATTGAATGGCTATTTTGTTACCGAAAAACAAGATCCGGTTTGGGAAGTTGTTTCTTATAACGGATTAAACGAAGAAATATTTAGGAGAGGAAATTATGGTAATGAAGAAAGAAAAGACAATCCAGCCTTTTCAGTTAGTAGCATTAGAGAAACTTTCTAAAATTATAGCCGATAGATATACCGGAACAGAAATTACAAATTTTTTTCATAAAGCAGGTTTTAGACAGTTTTTTCATGATGGTTCAACAAAATGGAGATTTGTTTATAATGTGTTGCAAGAGATACAAAACGAATATTATGGACCTTATAACGTCTTAAAAATTATTGAAACGCTATGCAACCCACAAGAATTTATAGGTGAATTGGAGAAATTCGAGGAGATTGTTACTGTAGTAAACGAAATTTTAAGATTTTATGGGTTAAAAGTCGATTTACGTGACGGTAAGGTAAAAAGAACAGAAATATCTACGCATGTTCATGATTCCGAAGAAAAGAGAATGTTTTATGCAAGAAATTTTCATTATGAAATCAGAAAACATGGAGAAGAATTATTCTTAGAGAAAAGGTATTTTCATGCAGTATTTGAGTGTTGCAAAGCCTTTGATAAGTACGTTAGAGAGAAATCTAAAATTGAAAAATTCGGTTCTGAGTTAATGTCTGCTGCACTTTCAATGAACGGAACTTTAAAATTAAATAAACAAATGAGCACAACTGATAGAAATGAACAGGAAGGGATAATGCTTTTATGTATGGGGGTAATGAGAGCAGTAAGAAATCCAAAGAGTCACGAGCCAGCATTAGAATGGAAAGTTTCACGGGAAGATGCTCTTGATATTTTATCTTTGCTAAGTTTCCTGTATAGACAAATTGACAGAGCGCAATATTTTTCGATGTAAGAAATTATAAGGGGAGGTCGCATTTCTCAACTTTGTCTCGATTTTTAGAATCAAGGGATTCACCTTTTTTCTGCCAAAATGACTTATGAATAGGTTATTACATCCTGTTGGGTGTACATAATGGAGTAAATGACTCGTGGTGTTTCCGAGTCAGTTTGGGATACTAACCAAAGGCGAATAGCATTGCAAAAAATTTAATTGTAATTGGATGTATCACCCAATAGGCGTAAGGATGGAAATAATACAGAGGTGAAAATAGTGATTATTGAAACGCATGATATCGATTTTATCAAACAATTATACGAAAAGTTTAAAAATACGAATGAAGAAAATATTAAAAATCACGTCGTAACACGTTTTTTAGAAATGCTGGGGTATAACGCTTTTGATTTTTACTATGAGCATCAATTGTATCACAGAAACGGAAGAGCAGATATCGCAATAAAAATTAATGATTACACTTTTCTATATGTCGAGGTAAAATCTCCATACAATAAATTAGATATAAAAGAACAAGCACAATTGGCTTCTTATTTGTTCGATAGAGGATTAGAGTGGGGAATATTAACAAATGGAAGAAACTACATTTTATTTAATAATAATATTACTTCACTTCCAAATCCAAATCGTTCGGTTTATCTAGATAAAGTGGTTTTCAATATCGATATCTTTAACAAAACACAACTTGAGAACATAAAATATTTTTCTAAAGAAAGTATTTTTGATACGAAAGTGTCAAACTACTTTCGTGATATTGCACAATATAAAGCATTAAAATACCCTAACGGTGGTAGTAGTTGGAATGTTTATAAAGGGACTCTTTATAACTTTTTTAAATATTATGTTAAACAGCAAGGTAAGTATAGAAATTTGGAGCAGATACGTGTTGATGAATTTGAAGAGTTTCTGAGTTATGAAAAAACGTTTAAAAATGAAACAAAAAAAGGTAAAAGAATAAATTCTGTAGATACTTTTGAAAATAAGTACTCTCACATAAGATCGTTTTATCAAACAATGAAGAAATATAATAAAATTAGTTCTCATCATTTTGAGGAAGAAAAAAAGAAACTAATTCAAAACTTTGATATAGAAGAAAAGAAGCAAGAAGTTAATCATGTTTTAAATAACGAAAACATTAGTTTGATTCTCGACTTTTACAGTAATCAAAAAGATGCAATAAGAAATAAAACAATATTCTTGCTTTGTTTGGCATTTGGTTTAGAACGTTCTACTCTTATCAAACTTAATACTAGTAATATTAGAAATAATAAATTAATACTTGATAATAGAGAACTTGTGCTTCCTCCTGTACTGGAAAAAACAATTAACGAACTCATAATAGAGAATAAACAGAGGAACATAAGAAATGGTTATTTATTTAATACGAAGTACAATAAACAATATAAAGTTATCACGGAAGGCACTATTAATAGTATCTTTGATGTACTGAGAAAAATAAACAAGGAGTTTAGTGTGTTATCTCCCTCTTTTATAAGGACAAATCTTATAAAACGCTTGTTCTATAATGGTTATTCGATAGAGGAAATTGTATATTTAACCGGTACTGATTTGGTTAGTTTAAGTAAAATTATTTCTTATGAAGAAATTTTGGAACAAATAAAAGCAAAAAATAAAAAGGGAAATAAAAACCACCCATTTAAGGAATTTTTATATGAAAGAGGAGGACACTAAACTGCTTTAATTGTGTTCTCTCCTTTTGCAGATGATGACGAGATTAACTCATTAAATTAAAGAAAGTTTCATCATAATGTGTATTTGACAAACATTAAAGTTATGTAAGTACGTGTTGCGATTTATTATGATTTAGGTGGAACTTCAACACATTTTTCCAAGAAAATCAATCACAATTTATAGTGAAAACCCTAAAAGTTTTTTAATTATTGGCACTTGTACAATTATGGATAAATTTATATAATCAGTTATATATTGAATAAAATCTTAGCAAGTGGTTGCCTTTACAACACAATTGGTTAATAAGTATTTACAGAACGATTCAAACTACGGTTTAAACTCCACATGTAAACAATAACGCTAAAAACACAATTAAAACTACATATTTACAGTACTGTTTAAAATACATACCACTCCTGCTAGCACAGGGGGTATGTATATATGTACGTTAAAGAAAGAATATTACACGAAAATCGGACTCTTCACCTGCATACGATGTATAAACGGCATCGTGCAGGGGTGAAGGGAATGGAAACAGTCACTCAACCTTCCCAACAAATCAAAGAGATCGAGGGGAAGTATGGAGCAATCAAAGTATTTCAATCCCAGAGAGAAGTTTCAAAGACGGACGAGGATATCCATTCTTTAATTGCAAGAGTTCTGTTGATGAAACAGAAAAGACTGGCCAACAACGGCTAGTCTTTTTTGTTTCTCAGTGAAATAGATACATATTTTCATATTTTAGTAGATATCATACTATCACTGATGAATTGATTGTTGCGCATACAAATGAGACGGAGTATCGTTCATTTATTGCGAATAAAAAGAATGAGGCACTTCATTCGCGGATTATCGTCATGCCGATTCCGTATAATTTGAAAGTGTCGGAAGAAGAGCGGATTTATGAAAAAATGATTCGGGAAAGCGACGTGGCGGATGTGCATATTGCGCCGCATACGCTCCGGGTAGCGGCGATGTTTACAATTTTGACACGCTTAAAAGATCCGAAGCGCTCAGATATTGATTTAGTGAAAAAGATGCGTCTGTATGACGGGGAAGCGGTAGAAGGGTTTAGTGAGGTCGATGTCGAGGAGTTGAAAAAAGAGTATCCAGATGAAGGAATGAGCGGCATTGATCCGCGCTATGTCATTAACCGTATTTCTTCTTGTATTATTCGGAAGGAAGTTCCGTCCATTAATGCACTTGATGTGCTCCGCTCGCTAAAAGAAGGGCTCGATCAACATCCATCGATTTCAAATGAAGATCGGGAGCGGTATTTAAACTTCATTTCGTTAGCGCGGAAAGAATATGATGAGATTGCAAAAAAAGAAGTGCAAAAAGCGTTCGTTTATTCGTATGAAGAATCAGCGAAAACGTTAATGGATAACTACTTAGATAACGTAGAGGCGTATTGCAATAAAACGAAGTTACGTGATCCGTTGACAGGGGAAGAAATGAACCCAGATGAAAAACTGATGCGTTCGATTGAAGAGCAAATCGGCATTTCAGAAAACGCGAAAAAGGCGTTTCGCGAAGAAATTTTAATTCGCATTTCGGCATATGCGCGAAAAGGGCAGCGATTTGATTATAATTCCCATGAACGGTTGCGGGAAGCGATCCAGAAGAAATTGTTTGCGGATTTAAAGGACATTGTCAAAATTACGACGTCGACGAAAACGCCAGATGAGCAGCAATTAAAAAGAATTAACGAAGTCGTCGCTCGTCTCATTGACGAATACGGATACAATTCTACATCGGCGAACGAACTGCTTCGCTACGTCGGAAGTTTATTAAATCGTTAAGCATGCCAATAGGGCGTGCTTCTTCTCATTTTTAGGCTTGTCCGGTGGTCGAATTTTCCTAATTATTTGTCAATTATTTAAGTTTTTTGCATAGGATAGAGTAAACAACCGTTATTATTGTATGTCGTAGACGCCAACATCAGTATATGATGAAACTCAAAAAAAGTGATAAGGAGGGGAAACGATGAGCGGAAATTTTGTTGTGTCAAAAGAAGACTGGTCCCTCCATCGGAAAGGACATGATGATCAAAAACGGCATCAAGAAAAAGTGAAAGAAGCGATTAAAAATAATTTAGCAGATTTAATCACAGAAGAAAGCATCATTATGTCTAATGGTCGCGATGTCATTAAAATTCCGATTCGTTCTTTAGATGAATATAAAATTCGATATAACTATGATAAAAATAAGCACGTCGGCCAAGGAGATGGGGACAGTCAAGTAGGCGATGTTGTTGCCCGCGATGGTTCTGGGGATGGACAGAAAGGGCCTGGAACAGGGCAAGGAGCCGGCGATCAAGCAGGACACGATTATTACGAGGCAGAAGTGTCGTTACTGGAGTTGCAAGAAGCGCTGTTCAGCCAACTCGAGTTGCCGGATTTGAAGCGAAAAGAAATGGATCAAAACGTCGTTCAACATATTCAGTTTAACGATATTCGCCGCACCGGGTTGATGGGAAACATTGATAAAAAACGGACGATGATGACAGCGTTTAAGCGGAATGCGATGAATGGAAACCCGAGTTTTTATCCGATTTATCCAGAAGATTTGAAGTTTAAAACATGGAATGAGGTCATCAAACCGGATTCGAAAGCAGTCGTTCTGGCGATGATGGATACGAGCGGCTCGATGGGATTGTGGGAAAAATATATGGCAAGAAGCTTTTTCTTCTGGATGACACGCTTTTTGCGGACGAAATATCAAACGGTCGATATTGTATTTATTGCGCATCATACGGAAGCAAAAGTCGTGACAGAAGAGGAGTTTTTCACGAAAGGGGAAAGCGGCGGCACGATTTGCTCTTCGGCTTACCGAAAAGCGTTGGAATTAATTGAAACGCAATATTCTCCGTCCCGTTATAATATTTATCCATTTCATTTTTCAGACGGCGATAACCTTACATCAGATAACGCGCGCTGTGTCAAACTTGTCGGTGAGTTGATGAAAGTATCCAATATGTTCGGATACGGGGAAGTGAATCAGTACAACCGCCATTCAACGCTTATGTCCGCATATAAAAACATTAAAGACGAAAAGTTTCGCTACTATATCCTTAAACAAAAGTCAGACGTCTTTCACGCGATGAAGACGTTTTTCCGAAAGGAAGAGAATAAAATGTTTGTGTAACCCTTGCGTAGAGCGAGGGTTTTTTCATGTTTGGCTGGGAGAAAAAATTTGCTCACAGCTGTTTTGTTAAGAAATTTTTAAGAAAGGTTTTGCATAATAGAAATAGCTCAATACATAGCGAGGAGGAATGCATGGTGAAAAAATGGGTAGTTTGGCTAGTTGTTGCGGTTGTTATTATTGGCGGAGGTGTTTGGTTCTTTAAAAAGGGAAATGCGCAAACAGCGGTAACGCAAGTGCCTACTGCTTCTGTACAAAGAGGAAAGTTAGAGGTGAAGGTGAGTGGCTCTGGGACAGTTCAGCCAGTAACGAGTGAAGATGTTAAGGCAACAGCTAACAAACTGATTGACGAAGTGCTTGTGACGGAAGGAGAAAGTGTAAAAAAAGGACAAGAATTAATCACATTTACAGATGGAAGTGACCCGATTACTGCTCCTGTAGCAGGGACAGTCACGTCAATCGGGGTGTTAGCAGGTGAACGAGTAACTGTTGGACAAGTGGTTGCACATATTACAAACTACAACGATTTGCAAGTAACCGTTCAAGTAGATGAACTAGATGTTCCAAAAGTGAAAATTGGGCAGACTGCTAGCCTAAAAGTTAATGCATTTCCGGATACGGTATATACAGGAAAAGTAACGGCAATTGCAAACGAAGGAACGGTATCGAACGGTGTTTCGACATTTGATGTAACGGTTCATATTGACAAACCAACGAATCTAAAAGTTGGAATGACGGCAGAAGCTAGTATTTTAGTGGAAAGTAAAAACAACGTCCTATACGTACCTGTGGAAGCGGTGCATACTGTGAATGGGCAAAAATTTGTATTAGTAGCAACAGATTCTGCTAGTAACAGTAGAATGGTCAAGCGACAAATCGTTCAAACGGGCATTCATAATGAAGATTATGTAGAAATTACGGAAGGGTTGACGGAAGGAGAAGTTGTGCAGCTTCCGAAAATCGAGGTGACGAACACGAATAACGGACAAATGCGGTTTGGAGGGATGATGGGGGGAATGCGTCGTTTCAATAATTCTAATTCCGGCAACGGAAATCGTACAATAAATAGAGGGGAATGAGAAAGGATGACGGCACCGATTATTGATATCCAAAATATGACGAAGACGTATTCATTAGGTGGAGAAGTAGTAAAGGCATTACAAAACGTCTCTCTTCAAATCGAAAAGGGGGAGTTTTTAGCCATTGTTGGACCTTCTGGTTCTGGGAAATCGACGTTTATGAACATGATCGGATGTCTAGATCGTCCTGATTCTGGCCGCTATTTCCTTGATGGAAAGGAAATAGGAAAGATGAGTGATAACGAACTGGCGGTTGTTCGTAATGAAAAGATAGGATTTATTTTTCAAAATTTCAATTTACTTTCTAGATTGACCGCGCTAGAAAACGTAGAACTTCCGTTATTATATAGAGGAACGAAGGCAAAAGAACGAAAAAATATGGCGTATGAGTGTTTAGAAAAAGTCGGATTAGCCGATCGGGCACACCATTTGCCAAGTCAGCTTTCAGGTGGACAGCAGCAACGCGTTGCCATCGCTCGTGCGCTTGTTGGCAATCCACCTATTTTACTTGCGGATGAACCGACAGGAGCGCTTGACAGCAAAACGAGCCAAGAAATTATTAACATGATGAAAAATTTAAACGAGCAAGGGCATACGATTATTATCATTACCCATGATTGGGAAGTAGCAAAACAAGCGAAACGGATAGTTCGTATTCAAGATGGGTGTTTGTCTGAAAGCAGAGGTGATTTCGTTGGGATTCCTTCAATCGATTAAAATGGCGCTGCGCAGCATTCAAGGGAATAAACTGCGTTCTTTCTTAACAATGTTAGGAATCATTATTGGCGTTTCCTCGGTGATTGTGTTAATTTCGATTGGCCAAGGGACGAGCGAGGCTGTGACGAATCAAATCAATCGCCTAGGAACGAATTTATTAACGGTCAATGTGATGGATACAGATGTGGTAAAATTAACACAAGAAAACATCGAAAAATTTCAAAAAATAGAGGGAGTTAAAGCTATTGCTCCTGTTGTATCAGGTCGTGTCGTTGCAAAAAACGGAAACACCTCGACGCAAGTAGCGTTGATGGGGACAACGGCTCCTTATCAAACAGTGCGTGATGCGCAAGTGAGTCAAGGTCGTTTTTTATCAGACATTGATGTCGAGTATCGACAAAAAATAGTAGTATTAGGAGCAAATACGGCGCAAACGTTATTTGGCATGGATAATCCTATCGGAAAATATGTACAAATAAATGGAACATCTTTTAAGGTAGTTGGGGTGTTAGCTTCGAAAGGTGGTTCGTTAGGACAAAACGGCGATGACGTAATGGTTATGCCGCTGTCTACTGCCCAGCGTGTTATAAAAACGACTAATATTCAAACGCTTTATATTCAAGGAAAAAGCGCAGATCAACTAGATCAAGTGATGGGGCTTGTGCAAAGAGTTTTAATGAATATGTTTCCAAATCATCAAGATAGTTATAGCGTATTTAACCAAAAAGATTTGATGGATACGATGAGTTCTGTGACGAATACGATGACAATGATGCTCGGCGGAATTGCTGGTATTTCGCTTTTAGTCGGAGGAATAGGAATTATGAATATTATGCTCGTTTCTGTTTCCGAACGAACGCGGGAAATTGGGATTCGCAAGGCGATTGGCGCGAAGCGGAGAGATATTTTGCTTCAATTTTTGATTGAAGCAATAGTGCTAAGTTCGTTAGGTGGCATCGTTGGTATCATGCTTGGATTTGCTGGAGGAAAATTACTAGCCGCTATGGCAGGCATTACCATTTCCTATTCCTTTTCTGTTTCGCTTATCGCGTTTTTCTTTTCGTTAGTGGTTGGGGTTGTGTTTGGCGTGTTTCCAGCAAGCAAAGCAGCAAAACTCGATCCGATTCAGGCACTTCGATACGAATAACAAGAAGCGATCGGCTTTTCCGGTCGCTTTGTTTTGCTGTATAGTGAAAAGAAGGAGGGAGAGACATGCGCTTATTAGTGGTCGAAGATCATGTTGATTTATTGCAGGCAATAGTTGAAATTTTAGCTGATGAATTTACAGTGGATTATACAACGAATGGAGAAGAGGGCTTGTTTTTGGCGCTGCATAATATTTATGATGCAATTATATTGGATGTCATGTTACCAGGAGTCGACGGGTTTGAGATTGTTCAACACATTCGCAAGGAAGAAATAAAGACACCGGTTTTATTTTTAACGGCGAAAGATTCTCTTGAAGACCGGGTCAAAGGGTTAGATTTTGGTGGGGATGATTATTTAGTCAAACCGTTTCAAGCACCAGAATTAAAGGCGCGCATTCGCGCGTTATTACGACGAAGTGGCGGATTAACAATGAATCAAACCATTCGCTATGGGGGAATAGAGCTATTGGGAAAGGAAAGAGAGATCATCGTAGACGGCCAGCCAGTCAAATTAACGGTGAAACAATATGAATTATTAGAGTATTTTATTCAGAACAAGGGTGCGATTTTAACAAAAGAACAAATTTACGATCGAGTGTGGGGATTTGACTCAGAGGCGACGATTGCGATTGTCGAAGTATTTGTCCACCAGCTGCGTAAAAAGTTAGAACCGTTCGGTTATCATGCAAACATTAAAACTGTCCGCGGGATTGGCTATATGCTTTCGGACGAATAGGAGAGAAGACGATGTTTTGGCGTACCCGCATTCAACTGACACTTTTAAACTCTATTGTGTTTGCTGTTTTTATTAGTATGTTTGGGATAGCACTCTATTCTTATATGGATCACCGACTGTATCGCGATGTCGACCGGTCGTTATTGCGGTTGTCAGAACATATTCAGCAAGGGGAGTCATTAGATCGGTTAGTTCCATTTTTACGTGATCCGCGGTTATTTATTATCATCTGGAACAAAAATGGAGAGATGATGGAAGCGAATCCGGGAACGATGGTTTTTCAAAAAGTAGAGAATGCTATTCGGCCGAAAAAATGGGGGGAATTGTATGACGTAGAAATCGGCCCATTATATTTTCGTACGATTGCGCTAAAGGTAGGAACGAACGCTGGAAATGTTACGGTTCAACTGTTGCGGAACGTCAATTCTGAAAAGGAAATGATGGGGAAATTGTTAATGATTATGATTACAGGATGTGCGTTAGCGATTGTTGGGGCAGTAGCTGCTGGGTATTTTCTTGCAGGGCGTGCGCTTGTGCCAATCCAGCACGCATGGCAAAAACAACAGCAATTTGTATCAGATGCTTCACATGAACTTCGCACGCCGTTGTCAGTCATTCAGGCAAAGACCGATTTGTTGTTTCGCTCCCCAACAGCGACGATCGAAGAGAAAATTGTCGATATTTCTGTGATTGCGAAAGAATGCCGGCGTCTTTCTAAACTAGTAACTCATTTGCTTACGCTCGCGCGATCGGATTCCAATCAAATAGAACTGAAAAGGGAAGTTTTCCGCCTCGATGAATTAATGAAAGAGATTGCTAATCATTACAAAGAAATTGCTATCTATCAACAGAAGGAAATTGCCGTAGAGGCAGCATCCCCGATTTTCTTCGTAGGAGATAAGGAACGAATGCATCAGCTTTTAATCATTTTGCTAGATAATGCGATGAAGTATACGGAAGAAGGAGGGAAAATTTCTCTTACATGTGAACAGAGTGCCTCCTCCATCATCCTTAAAGTACAAGATAATGGAATTGGGATGGCAGAAGAAGAGATTCCAAAAATATTTGACCGCTTTTATCAAGGCGACAAAGCCCGCACAAAAACAGATGGCGCTGGACTAGGTCTTTCGATTGCGAAGTGGATTATCGATAAGCACCATGGCAAAGTGAAAGTGCATAGCCGGTTAGGAGAAGGGACGGTATTTGAGCTTATTTTTCCGAAGCCACGTAACGTATTGATGTGAGCAATCGAAAATACAAAATAGGCTGTCTGACTCGACAGCCTTATTGCGCATCAGAGCTCGTTGGTTCGTCGGGGTTGCTTGAGGTTTCGTTTGGCTTTGTCACCTCTGTTTTTTCGATAGTCGAGAGCATTGCGAAAATCGGTTCGAGCACTTCTTGGTCGCGCGGTGTTTGGATGTTAACAATCATTGGGACAGTTCCTTTAAGCCACATGACATTGACTGCGGTGTCGTTCGTGTAAGCTTTATACCAAACAGCGTCATGCAATAATCCTTGTAAATTATCTGTGGATTGGCGCACCGCATCAGTAGAAACAGCCTTTGCTTGTTCTTCGACCGTTTTTCCGTAGTCCATTTCTCCCCCTTCTGGATGAAGTAAGCGAATGCGGACGAACGAATCATCTTTTAAAAGCACATCTGCGTTCGGTTCTTCCGCTTCTAATTCCCATCCTTCAAGAACATAAAGGGAGAATGACTGGTTTTCGCTCGTTTTTAAATAAGCCATTTCTTCATATGTTTTCCCGTTTCGGGTATAGGTCAATTTTTTTTCTAACAAACGAATTTTTGTAGTTTGTTCTTGTTGGTTAGCCGGCGGAGTATTGGGCTGTTCATTGCTTTGTTTTTCTGCTTGTTTGCTTGGCAGCGTTTTCGCTACGTCTTGTTGTGCACCGCATCCTGATAAGAGCGAAAGCCCCAATATAGACACAGCCGCCGCTTTGTATAACGGTTTCATCCAAAAACCTCCTTTGTTGTGGCAAAACGTGTTTACACGATTAGTCGAGATGAGAAAAGAAATGTTACATCTATATTATCAAAAGATAGAGCTCCCGTAAAATTATGGTCGTTTGATATAACGGTTCACCGGTCTACCGACACCGCCATATTGAACGTCAAGTTGCACTTTTTGTTGTTTCTCTAAATACTCTAAATACCTCCGAGCAGTGACGCGAGCAATGCCGACCCCTTCTGCGACTTCTTCCGCAGAAACAGGATTTGTTTGTTGGTGCAAAAAGTCGACAATTTTTTGTAAGGTAATGTCGTTCAACCCTTTCGGAAGCTCGGCCCGCTCCTCTTTTTCGTTGGACTGTAAAAGGGTGTCTAACTCTTTTTGGGTAACCTTTTCTTTTGCCTTTAATGTTTGCCGGAACGTGTGGTAATGCTCCAGTGATTGTTTTAGCCGTTCAAATTTAAACGGTTTCATCATATAATCAAAAGCTCCGTTTTGCAACGTGCGCCGAACCGTTTCTATATCGTTGGCAGCAGTAATGACAATGACGTCTACTTCGAGCTTTTCTGTTCGGATAGCTTGGATTGTTTCAAGCCCGTCTTTTAGAGGCATGTAAATATCAATAATTACTAAATCAGGTCGAAGGTTGCGAACCATCTCCATTCCTTGCACGCCATTAGCGGCGATGCCGATGACACGAAATGGAGGGACTTGTTCGATAAATTGGCGATTTACTTCTTGTACCATTGGATCATCTTCGATTAATACCACTTTATACATGTCCCATCTCCTCACATTTCAAATGTAATGGTAAAAATCGTTCCTTTTCCTTTTTCCGACTCGACATGAATGTTCCCTTTCCCTTTCTCGACAATTTGTTTGATTAAATATAAGCCAATGCCGCGTCCTGCTGTTTTTTTGGTAGAAAATCCTTCATCGAACATGCGAGCTTGTACCGATTCATCCATGCCGCAGCCGTTATCTTCGACGGATAGCGATAAAATGTCATCCGTTTGTTCGATGCTAATGTACACTTCTTTCGGGCGATCGACCACCGTTTGAAACGAATCAAAGGCATTCTCAATTAAATTGCCAAGAATTACGACGAAATCGTGATGATCTAAAGATTTTGGGAATTGGTGCAATTGGCTATGACGATCAATCGTTACAGTAATCCCTAGTTCTTTTCCACGGCTAATTTTGCTTAACAGAAGGCCAGAAATGCTTTCATTTTTAATATTTTTGCTTAAAAAGCGAATGATTTCTTCTTGTTCAGCGGTCACTTGAAACACATATTCTAGCGCCTTTTCTTTATGTCCTAGTTGAATGAGCCCAGCGATTGTATGGAGTTTGTTCATATATTCATGTGACTGTACACGAAGAGCGCTGACGAACGCTTTTACCCCTGTTAGCTCTTCTGCCAGTTTTTTTACTTCCGTCTGGTCTTGGAAAATAGCGACCGCTCCTACTGTTTTTCCGTTGATGTGAATCGGGATGCGATTGCTTAAAATCGTTAAATTGCGAATTTGTAATTCTTTATTATAAATCGGTTTGTTTATTTGTAAAATTTCTGGCAAATGAGTATCAGGAAGAACTTCACGAATAGGTTTACCAACGACATCTTCTGTTACATCAAGCATCGTTTTCGCTTTGTCATTAAAAATAGTAATACGTTCGTCTGTATCAATCGCAATAACTCCTTCGTGCATGGCATTAAATGTTTCTGTCCGTTCCACTAGTAATTTTGCAATTTCATGTGGCTCCAGTTGAAACATTTGCTGCTTAATATGGGAAGCCAATTGCCATGCACCAAAGCCACCAAATAACAAAGAAAGGCCTGTGGTCACTAAAACTTCCGCTTTTAATGATAGAAGCACTTGAATAAAGCTAGGAAGGAGGTATGCAGCAATGACAACCCCAATTTGGTTATGGTTATCATCCATTACCGGAACAAAGGCGCGGATGACCGTACCGATTTCCCCGCGTGCTTTCGAGGTATAGGTGTGTTCCGCAAACGCTGGCCCCTCATCTGCACTGTTCGAACGTTTCCCTATCATCTCTTTGACAGGGTGAGAAAGACGAATTTTATGCATATCAAGAACGGTAATGTAAGTAGCACCGTGAATGACGCGTAACCGTTCGACAATCGGATTGATTTTGTCTCGTTCTTTCTTTGTTCCTGTTATTTTTTGTTTAATTTCTGGAAGCTCAGCCACGGTACGGGCTGTTAACAGTGCCCGTTGCTTTAGCTCGTCTTCTTTTGTATGCATAAAGTTCCCGACGATAATGAGCCCTCCGAGTAACAGCGAGAAGCTAACAATAAAGAAAATAAGCGCAGTAATTTTCCAACGAATCGATAAACGTTTCATTCTTTCTCCCTCGGCCAATCGTTCTCTTTCTATTTTAACATTTCTTTTTTTGTGTGTTAGAATTTTCTTAAATCAATCGTTAAGTGGTGTAGGGAAATGAAAAAATGGTGGTTCGTCAATGGAATGTTGTTTGTCATAGTAGGCGTGGTGATGTTTGTTGGGCAAAAACAAACATCTGACCAAATCGTGTACGATGAGGAGCAAAAAGGATTGCATCAGCAAATCGTTATTTACTTTAGCCATGTCGTAGCGGAAAACACACCGAAAGGGTTGGCGGCACAAAAATTCGCAGAGCTTGTCGAGGAGAAAACAAATGGCCGCGTCAAAGTGGAAGTGTTTCCGAATGGTTCGCTTTATTCGGATGATGAAGAAATCGACGCGCTTTTGCGTGGAGACATTCAAATGATTGCCCCATCCGTATCTAAAGTGACGCAATTACTCCCAGAATGGCAAGTATTCGATTTGCCGTTTATTTTTGAAAACTACGATGACGTGGAACAGGTGTTTACGGGGAACATAGGAAAACATTTATTAGCGATGTTAGAGAAAAAAGGGATGAAAGGATTAGCGTTATGGGGGAATGGCTTTAAGCAAATGACGAGCAACCGCCGTCTGCTTATCGAGCCAAATGATTTTTCCGGATTGAAATTTCGTGTCATGCCGAGTGAAATAATCGAAAAGCAATTTCAGCTTTTAGGGGCGAAGCCAATTGTTGTGCCGTTTGATCGTGTGTATGAATCATTAGAAAAACATGAATTTGATGGGCAAGAAAATACGATCTCAAATATTTATTCGAAAAATTTTTATCAGTTTCAGCCATATTTAACGATTAGTAATCATGGCTACCTTGGGTATGCAGTCATCGTAAACAAACACTTTTGGGAGAAGCTGCCGAAAGATATACAACAAAAAATTACAGAAGCAATGCAAGAAACGACCGCTTGGAATTTAAAACAATCGAGAAAACAAAACGAAGAAGAACTAGCGAAAATAAAGCAAAATCCACGAATTCATGTGTACGAATTAACGAACGCGGAGCGGGAAGCGTGGAAACAAAAATTCTCTCCTTTATATGACGAATTTGAGCGGGAATTCGGGAGTAAGCTTTTGCAGCAAATCAAGAAAGCTGAGTAAGATGCTCAGCTTTCTTTTTTTGGAGACCAAAATGAACAAAATGACCATTAGTAACATAATATTCAAATTTTTAAAAACATTCGTTACGATAAAATCAGCAAAGGGGTTTAAAGTTGAAAGCGTTATCAAAAAACGAAGGGGAGAGAGGGAGAAATGAGGTTCACGTTTAAAAATTTAACCGTCCAAGTCATTACGGGGATTCTTTTAGGGATTGTTGTCGGTTTTCTGTTTCCGGAATTTGGGACAAAATTGAAAGTATTAGCGGATGGGTTTATTAAGCTCATTAAGATGGTTATTGCGCCGATTATTTTCTTTACCGTTGTCATCGGTATCGGCAATATGGGGGATTTAAAAAAGGTTGGGCGAATTGGCGGAAAAGCATTGATTTATTTTGAAATTGTGACAACATTTGC
>NZ_JAILZV010000039.1 GCF_023512315.1 Anoxybacillus sp. | reverse complement strand
CCGAAAACGTTTCAATTGGGATTAATTTGTTTAAAACACGTTCGTTTTTCTCATTTGTATAGGCATCCACCGCCTCAATGAGCACCCAACGATTCGGAAAAGCTTGCCGAATCTCTTCCCACTTCATCGTCTTTCCCCCATTTCTTTTTGCTTTTATCTTAACACAAATAAGAAAAGCGCAAAGCGCCCGCCTATCGGCGAAGAGCGCACGAGTCCCACCGAGGAGGCTCAGCCAAAGCAAAGCTTTCGCCTGCGTGGGATATTTCAAGGAAGCGAACTCAATGTGTCGCCGCCGAAAGAAGAGGCGGAGCGGCTCGAGCCGATGGCGCTTGGATCTAGACAGCTCCCTAAATCTGAAATTTTATACTTTCTTATCTTTCAAAAAAACCGAATCTTTTTGACAAACCAAGAGTCTGTAGGAATCGTGTGGGGGCGGTGACCTTCCGCCACTCCCTAAACTAAAAACCAAATCGTCACCCAAATCGCCGCTACCGTGCATACAATAGCAACCGTTTGCCATTTTACTCTCTCTTGCTTATTGCTAGAAACAGAAAATATATACTTTCTCATCCCCGCTCCAATCGCTAACGTACCGAATAAAAGCAATGTGAGCCCGGACAAAAAAAGCCCGTTCGGAAAGTGCGTTGCTTCGAAAATACCAAAAAGAGCCAAACGAAACGAAACATACGTGACTGCCGCGACGCCAATCGTATAGAATAACATCACTGCCCATTTTCTCATCTTCCTTCTGTTTTCATCCCCTTCACGGAAAAAATATCGTACCACCTAGATACAACGATAGGTGCGTTCCTCTACCGAGCGACACAGCGACGGGCGAGGCAGCTAGTGCCCCACCCCTTAACGATAAGCTCTGCGTGCAGTTATCCTACGGCGTTAGTCGTCACACCGTTCATTTCCCGCAACATTTTTTATACTTTTTCCCGCTTCCGCACGGGCACGGGTCGTTTCGCCCTATTTTCTTTTCTTCACGGCGCTGCGGGACGTTTTTATAATTTAAAAGCCGCTGCAATAGCTGGCGGTAATGCTCTTCTTTCTCATACGCAACGCGTTTCCATTCTTCTAATTGTGGATGAGTAAGTCCCATCACGGTATAAAAACTGTACGCTACTTGTTCTACGTCAATGGCTGAAGAAAACTTCCCTTCCTCTAAATAACTTTCAATCTCTGGCAACGCTTCTTCGGAAAGATGATGGCAAAGCGATTCAAAGAAAAAGGCACGGTCTTGGTCGTCTTTAATTTTCGGGAACGCTTCGCGCAACTTCTGCAAAGCAAGCGGCGTTTTAATATTCGCCAACACGTGTGCGGCAAAGATAGACGGGTCTTGCTCTTCCGCATACGGCGCAACGGCACGAACGACCGCATCGGATTGAAACGCAATCAACGTTCGCTCCACTTCTCGAATTAAAATATCTTCCTCCGTTCGCTTTAACAGACTGGCAACGAACGGAATATACGCATCCAATTTCATCAAACTAATCGCATAAACAGCCAAAATGCCTTCATAGGAAAAATAATCTTGTTGTTCGTTCTTTTTCAACACGTCTTCGATGTATGATTCCATCATCCAGCCTTTTTGCACAAGCGTACGCACCATTTGTTTAGCAGCTGTAAACAAAATGTTATCATACCCTTTTTTGTGCTCTAAGTACGCGATGAGCCAATAATATTCATCCCAAATGTCCTCTGCTGTTCCATGCAGCATCAGTTCATACATATACCAGTCGTCTTCTGATAAATACTGCAATAACTCAGACTTATGTTTTTCTGCGATTTCTGGAGCGAATGCGAATAAAAAGTCCTCTTTTTTCATTTCCAATAATAGCTGTGCTGCTCGATCACTGAACGTATGGTTGGAAAGATGGCGCAAAATCTCTCTTTCTCGATCTGTCCCTTTATAACGCATCGCTTCTTCTAAAAGGCGTTCCGTCCATTCCGTGGGCACGTTCGGATAATCTTCTAGCGCTTGCAAGACAAAGCGTTGAATGATGAGATCGTCGCTTAACAAATACGGTTCAATTTTTTGCAAAAAAGTCATCTGCTCCATTCCTTTCCTAACATATAGCTAGTTTTTCTCTTGCTCATTATCCTTCACTATCTCCTTGCTTGTCTATCCCTAGCACCTGCAAATATTGCCGTAGGCTTTCTGCTACACAGGTTGCTTACTAACGCGAGACACCTCCTTCGATTCTTGCCTTTTCTAACGTTTCATCATCGCGCAACCGATAGTTGATCGCCTTAATGGCGGCTGGCGGATAACCGTGTTGTAATCCAGTACTTTTCGCAAATGTTTTATTCCCCCGCGCGCAGCGGCCGATGCGCATCTACCTTCGCTTTTACCTTATCCACCCGAGCAAACATCGCAACCCATCCATTGTTGTTATTCGCTGCAGGACAACCGATTCCTTTTCTTTTAAGCAAAAAAGGGCTGAGCTAAAAGCTCGCCTTTTTTCAAGAGGGGTACATATATAGAGATATAAGAAAGGGTGTCCCGTTACTTTTTGGACACCCTCTTACTTATTTTTGTGCAGTCCGATGGACAAACGGATAAATCGGATCGCGCAATTGGAATTCATACGTGTAGCCATCGACAATTCCGACTACTTTGTCGCTGTCATATAAAGCAAGCAAAAATTCCGCCATTTCTTTTGCCGTATGAAATTTCGGCACAGTAACATGGTAATCAAACTCATTTACATCAAACGCACGTTTAGCAAACTCGGTTTCGGTCGCTGCTGGCGCCAACACTTTTGCTTTCATTTTCGCTCCTTGTGCCGCCAACTCATGCGCTAATCCTTCCGTAAAAGCACTCACGTAAAATTTCGTCGCACAATACGTAATCGCATTTCCGACGATCGTATAACCTCCACCAGACGAAACGTTAATGAGTTGTGTTCCTTCCACATGCGCATAATCACGAACGAAAAGTGATGATAAAATGGTTAATGCCTCTATATTTAAACGCAACATTTTTTCGATTTTTTCTAAGTTTTGCTCCGCGACAGAAGCAAAATTGCCAAAACCGGCATTGTTCACCCACGTTTCTAGCTCCAACTCCCGCAAACTTTCGTAAAACGCATATACATGCTCCCGTTCAGATAAATCAGTTGTGCGGATAACGACATTCACTTCTGGATATCGACGAGCAATTTCTTCCTTTAATTCCTCGAGTTTCTCTTGTCGCCGTGCAGCAATCACTAAGTGCTTCCCACGTGCAGCAAACGCTAATGCGGTCTCATACCCAATTCCTGAACTTGCACCTGTAATGACGGTATACTTCATCTTCATTCCTCCATTTGTTTTAAGGATGACTTGATTATATTCGTTAGAGTTTACTCGAAGTCAACTATTTTTTATAATCAAATGAAGGAGGGAATGAAATGTATACCATTAGCGAAATTGCTGACTTATTAGGCGTTAGCCCACATACGTTGCGCTATTATGAAAAAGAAAAAATTGTTGTCCCAGACCGCGATGCGAACGGAAATCGCGTATATCGCAACGAGCACTTAACATGGCTTCGTTTCGTCATCAAACTAAAACAAACGCAAATGCCGATTGCAAAAATTAGAAAATACGCCGAATTATATCTTGAAGGCGAGCATACGACAACCGCTCGCTTAGCACTGTTAGAAGAACACCAGCGCGCCATTCAAGAACAACTTCACACTTTAATGGCAACAGAAAAAATGTTGGCCGACAAAATTGCCGCGTACAAACAATATATCGCTCGCATGCAAAACAAGCAGCCCACCTAATCGTGAGCTGCTTCGCTAGATGAACGGGATGATTTTCCATTGCACGTTTAAAAAATGCAGCGGTAGATCAACATTTGCTTTCCTTCCACCATTGTTTTCGAGTGTATACGCACATTAATAAACAAAAAACACCACCCTTACCGGGTGATGTCGAAAAATAAGCAATGGTACGTCGCGCAAATAGCTCCGTCTTCGGAAAAGCGCTGCTCGTATTCGCGCACTAATGTTTTAAACACGGACGGACGCTGGCAATAGCGACCGGTTGTGCTATTTGTCGCCCCGATATGGCGAAGGGATAAGAAAAAGTCGCGGACGGACGGGAAGCGCTCGACGATAAACGTTTCGCTGCCAAAAACAAGCGCATTCGTCGCCCGCTCACAACAAGCAAGCCACTCGACAAGCGTCGGAAACGACGGACCGATGCGAACGGCGTCCGTGATGTGGTGTTCGTTTAGCGCCGCTTGAAACGATGCGTGCAATTCATAAAACGTGCGGGCGCCAAACGTCGAAAAAAGCAGCTGTCCGCCTGCATTTAAAGAAGAAAAAAGCCGTGCCATCGTCCGCTCTGCTTCATTGAACCATTGAAACGTCGCATTAGAAATAATCAAGTCGTATCGCTCTGTCAGTTCCATCGTTTCCATATCGGCACATTGCCAAACGATACCGTCCCCAAGGCGCGCTTTCGCTACCGCAATCATTCCCTCGGCAATATCGACCGCCGTGATATGAGCGTTTGGAAATGCGCGGCGCAGTTTTTCCGTTAAATGCCCGGTACCGCACCCAATTTCCAGAATCGTTTTTGGTGAAACAGCAATTCGGCGCATGAGTTCATCCGCCATCGTTTTTTGTACGCTCGCAAACCGGTCGTACGTACTCGCCCGCTCGCTAAACCGTTTTTGCACGAGTTGTTTGTCAATCATCGATTTCACCTCCCCATGTTCGAATGGAATAGGCGCATTCGCTCGTTTTTGTCCAAAACGGCACATGCCCGATATTTGCTAATATCTCTAGCTTAGCATTCGGTACACGTTCAGCGAGATAGCGCGCGGCTTCTGGTGGGCAAATCGTATCACTTTCCCCATGCAAAAGAAGCACTGGCATATGAAGCTCTGAAAGCAACGGACGCGCATCGGCAGTTAATAAATAGTCTAAGCCAATCGCTAATTCTTCTACGCGGCCGCGATGCATAAACAAAGAAATGTCGCCCGTTTCTCCTTCCGCCCATAACGACGCGCCAAACGATGCAAGCGTTTCTTCTGGATGTTTTTGTAGCTGCTTTTTCATCCGCTCGACGATGCGCGGATGCCAGCCGGACGGGTAATCATCATCCGTCACAAACCGGCTCGTGCCGCCGATCAGTACAAGCCCAGTGACGCGCTCAGGAAATGCATGCGCCATTTCTAAGGCAACTAGCGCCCCGAGCGACCAACCGATAAGAAGCGATGGAGAAGTAAGCGCCTGTTCCGCTCGCTTGCGAAAGCAATCGACCGACTGTATCCGTTCCCATTCGACGACCGTATAAGAAGAAGGCGAAAGCTCCTTAATAAGCGGGGCAAACACATCCCCTTTCATCCCCCAGCCTGGAAGGAAAACAGTATTCATGAAATCACCTTCATTTCTTTTCCGACTTCTGCAATTTCCGCAAGCGCCCAATCAAGCTGCTCTTTCGTCATCGTCGCCATGAGCGAAAAGCGAATGCGCGCTGTGCCTTCTGGAACCGTCGGCGGACGAATCGCCACCGCAGCAATCCCGCGTTCTTGCAAGCGGCGGCTAAATTGCACCGCCCGGTCGTTCTCGCCGACGATAACCGGCACGATTTGCGTGATACTTGGTCCGGTATCAAACCCGAGCGCTTGCAGGCGCGTGCGGAAATAAACGCTTAATTCGTGAAGCTGCCGACGCCGGTCGTGCGCTTCTTGTACGACAGCAACCGCCGCACAAATCGCCCCGAGCGCCGCTGGCGGAAGCGCAGTCGTAAAAATGAATGAACGCATATGGTTAATGAGATAGTCGATGAGCACTTTTTTTCCTGCCACATACGCCCCAAACGCCCCGAGCGCTTTACTAAACGTGCCCATATGAATATCGACTTGCTCCGCGATGTTTAGATGATGAACAAGCCCTTCGCCTTTTTCGCCATACACACCGCTTGCGTGCGCTTCGTCAACGACAAGTAGCGCCCCGTACGTTTCTTTTAGACGGACAAGCTCTGCTAGCGGCGCAATATCGCCATCCATGCTAAAAACCGTATCAGTAACAATGATTTTTCGTTTTTGCTTATCCATTTTTTGCAACAGCGCTTCTAAATGATCGATGTCGTTATGGCGATACCGTTTTACTTCGGCGCGGCTTAAAATCGCTCCATCGACGATGCTCGCATGGTTCCATTTATCGCTGAAAATGACCGTATCCCGTCCCGCGATTGCGGAAAGAATACCAACGTTCGCCGTATAGCCGCTATTGACGATAAGCGCCGCTTCGCTTCCTTTCCATTCGGCTAGTGCGGCTTCTGCTTCCGTATATAGCGAAAAATTGCCGACAATTAACCGCGAGGCAGTCGCTCCAGCTCCGTACGTTCTCGCTGCACGAATGCTTGCTTCGATGAGACGTTCATCGTTTGCTAGCCCTAAATAATTGTTAGACGCTAAGTTAAATAGCTTTTTCCCATCTAGCCAAACGAAACAGCCGTCCGAATCCGCCTCGTAAAGCTTCCGTTGTTGTGCTTTTTCGGCTAATTCGTCTAGCTGTGCGTGAAAGTCATGCCACAAACACCCTCTCCCCCTTTTGTTAACCGATTATAATAAAAAGTTTACAAATATCGTATCATAGACCGTTTCCCGCAACAATGGTTTTTTCAAATTCCATGTTTGGAGTGAGCGGTTTGTCCATACCGTTAGTCGCTACGTTGCATTTATTACTATGAAGGTAGCGTCAAAAAATCTATGAAAAATAATCACGAGCTGCCTTTTGAAGGAAAATGGAGGAAAGGAGGGGAAGATGATGAATTTTATCCACGAAGCTCGCCACTTAGTGGGACATACGGTGAGAGTCATTACGGTACACGGAACGTTCACGGGTACGCTATTGTCCGTCGGCAACGATTTTCTTGTGATGAGAGTGCGAATTGGCGGAAGATTGCGGCGTTTGCTCATCCGTTTAGCACTCATTATCGCCTTATTCCGCTTTTTCGGTTCTTTTTCCACTGGATACGAACGCTCACCGCACGCTTCTAACGATGACGACGATTTTCTTGAACAATATTTGCTTGACGACGAGTAACGAAGAAAAGCGCCCGCCTATCGGCGAAGATCACACAAGCCCCACCGAGGAGGAAACGCCTCAAGCCGATGGCGCTTGGAGCGAGACAGCGCTCCACCTAATCGTAAAATGTTTTTCTTACCTTTCTCGAAAGCCCGCTTCTTACATAGGCGGGCTTTTGGACATTTTTGGGCATACTAAACAAAAACGAAGGAGGGAAAAGGATGGATCGGCTCCTCTTATGGGCGTTACTCATCATCGGTGTCGTTTTGTTGATAGTTAGCTTTGTACGAAAACGGGCGTTAATCAAAGATTCGTTGCTCGTCTTTTTATTAAAGTCTTATTTTTCAACATTTTTTGGCGTCGTTGTCGTTGAAAAACATATGCTCGACTATCCCGTTCGGTTTTTCCCTAACTATTTCGATACGAGCATTTTATTTGAATATTTATTGTTTCCGGTCGTTTGCGTCTATTTTTACCAAACGACGTATCATTCCCGTTTTTGGGGAATCGTCTGGCAATGTTTTTTATACGCAGGCGCGATTACGATCCCAGAAATTTTCCTTGAAAAATATACCGATTTGATTGAATACCGTACGTGGACATGGTGGTATTCATTTTTCACGATTTTTTTCCTTTCGTTTTTCGTTCGCATGATTATGCTTGTTGTCAACAAAAAATTCGGCAACGGTAAAGGCAAATGATGTATAATAAAAATCGAGAACTAGGAAAGGAGGGAAAGTTTATGGAAAAAATTACGAACGAAATGATTTGGCAAGCGGTGAAAGAACTTGCGAACCAGCTGAGACGTCATTCCGAAGAAACAAACCGGCGCTTTGCGCAAATCGACCAACGCTTTGAGCAAATCGACGAGCAGTTTGCGCAAATCAATCAACGGTTCGAACAAATCGACGAGCAGTTTGCACAAACGAAGCAGCAATTAGCGGAAGTGAAAGAGCAATTAGACGAGTTTGGGCAAAACATCGTGCAGATGGACAAGCAGCTTACCGATGTCGCCAACGGCCAAAAAATTCTCGTCGAAGAACTGTTTGACAACAAAAAAGAATTGAAGCGAGTCAAAACGGTGCTAAATATGTATTGATTTCCCCGGCGCACATCGCCGCATGAATCTCCACTGGACAAAACACCACTTTTTCGCGCTTTGGGAAAATTTTTTCACGACGGTTCTACTCCCACCTTCGGTTAAGGTGGGAGTTCTTCACTTGAGGTGGGAGTTCTTCACTTGAACCTCTCATGGCTAAAGCCACGAGATTCTTGGGTAGTCCGCTCGACTGAGCAGAATTAGTACAGGATGTACCACCAAGCTATCCCCGCAGTTCCTGCGGTTCCTGCGATTATGCATATAATAGTCTTTTGCCTTCGGCAAGAATGTTTTTACTTGCATTTACATCTCTGTCATGGGTAGTGTTGCATTTTGGACAAGTCCATACACGCACGTTAAGGTTCTTTACCTCTTTGTTTTGGTATCCACAACAGGAACAGAGTTGAGAGGAAGCAAATGTTTTTCCTACAGCAATGACAGTACGCCCATACCACTTTGCTTTGTATTCAAGCATCGTTCTGAATTGATACCAAGACACTTCGCTAATTGCTTTGGCAAGTTTGTGATTCTTCATCATGTTAGACACTTGCAAATCTTCCATCGCAATAATGTCGTGGTTTTTGACAATATGCGTTGAAATCTTTTGCAAGTAGTCTGTTCGGGCGTTTGCAATGCGTTCATGGATTCGGGCAACCTTCATTCGTTGTTTATTCCAGTTTGAAGAGCCTTTCACACGTCTGGAAAGAATACGTTGTTCACGTATGAGTTTTTGTTCCAAATTCCGTAGGAATTTTGGATTCTCGAACACTTTACCGGTAGAGAGAATAGCGAAATCTTTTAACCCAACGTCAATACCGACTTCCCTGTTTGTTTTCGGAAATGGTTGTACATCTGTTTCGACTAAGATGGAGACAAAATATTTTCCAGAAGGATTGCGTCTAATCGTAGCACTTAAAATACGACCTTCTACTTCTCTTGATTTTGCAAAACGAACAAGTCCAAGTTTCGGGAGTTTCATTTTGTTCCCGTCCATCGCAATATTTCCGTTTGTATGTTTCGTTGTATAGGATTGAACGTTGTTCCTTTTTGACTTGAAGCGTGGTGCATCATTTTGTTTCTTGAAAAATCGTGAGTACGCATCAGCAAGGTTTTTTACGGACGACTGAATGGCGATGCTGTCTACTTCTTTGAGCCATGGGAATTCTTTTTTCAGATTCGGCAGTTCGGAAGAACATACTCCGTATGATAATCCTTTCCCTGTTTCTTTGTACGTTTCGTTCCACTTTGCTAAGAAGTAGTTGAACACAAATCGACAGCAACCAAACGTTTTAGCGATTAGTATTTCCTGTTCTTTGGTTGGATAGATACGGAATTTGTACGCTTTATTTACTAACATTGCTTTTCACCTCACTTTCTGATTTTGGATGTATTGTCGTATTTGCGCTTCCGTGTGCTCGCTTACGGTCGCCACAAAGTAAGAAGGGTTCCAAAGATTCCCTCCCCACAACTTCTTTTTTAGCTGGGGGAACTCTTTAAATAGCAACCTTGCCGAAACACCCTTTAACGCTTTGATGATATTCGGAATGGAATGTTGCGGATTGCAATCAATTAGGAGATGAACATGGTCATAATCACTTTCCATTTCTGAAATCGTGAAACCATTATCTGTAGCAATTTGATTAAGTATTTCCTTTAGCCTTATATCTATATCGCCAAGCAACACTTTATGGCGATATTTCACACACCATACAATATGGTATTGGATAGAGTACACATACCTCTGCCATGCTATCCACCTCAATTTCAGGATAACATATGTCAAATATTTTTCAAGTTGTTACCGCTAAGTATCAGTATTTTTGTTACTGGATAAGTCAACATATGTCGGACAATGGACGTGTCAAAAGACACGCCTTGTCCGAAGCCGATTCATCTCATGATGAAAATCACGAGTGTTCTCGGCTAATTCATAAAACGACCATGCACCTCCTCGCTTGCTAAGTGCACGGCCGTTCGGGTGTTGCCGCTAAGCGCGGACGTTATGAAACTGGGGCAATATGTGGACGTGAACCTTTTCGTTTATTCCAAAATTGCTGCCAATATTTTCGGACGTATGGGAGAACCCAATGGTCAAGTCCGAATTTGCCCGCATTCGCGCCAGCGACAAGAAGGAAAACGGTCAATAATACCATTTGCGGATTTGTACTTGTCGCACCAGAGAACATAAACGCAAAGTTCATGACAGCGCCCATCAGTGCAGAGAATGTTGTAAATACGCCAAGAATAAGTGTAATACCGACTAATGTTTCTCCCCACGGGACTAAGAAGTTGAAAAAGCCGACGTTTGGCAAAGCGACATGTTCGATAAAGGAAGCCCACCAGCTCTGTACCGCTGGATGTTCGCCGGAGGCTTGCGAAAGCGCCCCTTTCAAAAAGCCTGTCGCATCAAATCCACCGGTCAACTTATGCCATCCTGCAGTTACCCATTCATAACCGAGATACAAACGGAACAACGTTAAAACGGCAGCTGCACTCACATGTTCCCGCAACCATTTTACTACCATGTTCCATCTCCCCTTTTGGTATATTTTTCTTACACTTATATCATACCACTTTTTGTTAAAAACGAAGCAGTGTTGTTCATCATTTCACATTTCTTTCAAAACATTGTGACAACCTAATGAACAAAACCGAAAAATCCCCCTTAACTTCTGCAAAAATATTTCTTATAATAGGAGAATGGATGTAGAATATTTCATCAGTAAAGGAAGAAGTAGGATGCAAGTACTAGGAGAACCGATTCACGGTCTATATAAACAGTTGATCGATGCTTTGCCTGACGGAATGCTTCTTCATCGACATGGGCGGATTCTTTATATCAATGAAAAAGGGTGTGAACTGCTGCGCGCCAAATATAAAACCGATATCATCGGGAGACCGGTAAGCGATTTTTTCCCAGACGAAGCGCTAATAAACGGTACGAAGACGGCGTTTCACGAACAGACGCTCATCACCGCTGATGGTACACCGATTGCCGTAGAAGCTGCTTCGATGAAAGTCACTTCCCAAGAAACGACGGTTATACACATTTTGTTTCGTCCACACCAAGATATTTACCACAAGCTAGTCAACCATTCTCCTGATGCGATTATCGTCCATTGTGATGAAAAAATTGTATTAATCAATGATGCCGCACAGCAACTGTACGGGATTACGAATAAACAAGAAGTGATCGGAAAATCGATTTATTCGTTTTTACATCCAGACGACCATGACGTCGTAAAAGGTTGCCTTGAACAAATGTCGCTGAACAAACAGCCGCTATTAGCCGTAAAGCAGCGACATATCGTCAACGGAAAAACGGTAGAAGTAGAATTGTCATGCGCGCCGTTTACGTTATATGGAAAAACAGCGTTCCAACTCATCGTCCGTGACATTACCGAGCGGCAACAGCTCGAACAAACGCTGCAGCTGTACGCAAAAGTCATTGAACATACGAGCCAAGGCGTCATGATTACTGACCGTTATCACCGCATCCTGTTCGTCAACGGCGCGTTTACGACCATCACCGGGTATGAAGCGCACGAAGCGATCGGGCAGACACCGAAAATTTTACGTTCTCATAAACACGACGAACATTTTTACGCCAATATGCACCTGTTGCTTGAACAAACAGGGGAATGGCAAGGGGAGATTTGGAATAGACGAAAAGACTGTTCTGTCTACCCACAACTTCTCCATATTAACGCGGTGAAAAATGAAGCGGGCGACGTAACGAGTTACGTGGCCATTTTCTCGGACATCATCGAACAAAAAATGGTCGAAAGCGCTTTAAGGGAAAGCGAACATCGCTATCGAAAACTAGTGGATTTATCTCCAGATGCGGTGATTGTCACACGGCACGGGGCGATTTTGTTCGCCAATCCAGCAGCGGCGAAAATGTTTCATATGCTTCATCGGAAACAGCTCATCGGGAAAAAGTTAAGCGAATTTGTCCATCCTGATGACCGAAAAGCGTTCCAAAAACATTTAGATCCATTAGCCTACCATCCGCTGCATAGCTTTATGGAAGCGCGCATCGTCTACCCTGCCGGCACGACAACAATCGTTGAAGCGATTGCTGTTCCGATTATGTACCAAGGCGTGCCGTCTACGTTAGCGATTCTTCGCGACGTCACCGAGCGAAAACAAATGGAACAAACGTTGCGGCAAAATAGCGAGCAATACCGGTTTATTACCGAAAATTCCACCGATATGATTATTAACGTGTCATTGGCCGGAAAAATTTTGTACGTATCCCCAGCATGTTATTACATGCTCGGCTATACGCAAGAAGAATTGCTTGAACGGTCGATTTTTGACTTCGTGCATCCGGAAGATAGGCATTCGATTGCTACTATGTCATTGAAAACATCCGACCCGGTCGATGTGTTAACGCTTTGCTTTCGCGTTCGCAAAAAAGACGGCTCGTTCGTTTGGCTCGAGATGACGGCGCGCAATTTGCGTAATAAAAAAAGCGTGCTTGCCGTTGCCCGCGATATTACAAAGCGAAAAGAAGCGGAAGAGCAGCTAAAAAAAGCGAACGACTTATTGCAGCGCATTTCGTCGCTTGATGGGCTGACGGGCATTTATAACCGGCGGACGTTCGACGACTATTTAGCGCGGGAGTGGAGACTTGCCGCGCGGAACAAAACGCCGATTTCGCTCATTATGCTTGATATCGACTTTTTTAAATCGTTTAACGATACGTACGGCCACCAGCGCGGAGATGAATGTTTGCAACAAGTGGCAAACACGTTAGAACAAACGCTCAAGCGGCCGACCGACCTTGTCGCCCGTTACGGGGGAGAGGAATTTGCCGTGATCTTGCCTAATACAGATTTAAACGGCGCCTATACAGTCGCGGAACAATTGCGGAAAAATGTGGAAGAGCTCCACATCCCGCACGCTGGTTCCCTCATTAGCCGCTACGTCACGATTAGTTTAGGAGTGGCGACAATGAAACCGGCGCACGCTTCCGATGAGGTGAAGCAACTTATCGCGCTTGCCGATGAAGCGTTATATAAAGCAAAACAAAACGGGCGGAACCGCGTCGGAACATCGTTTCGTTAATCGCCGGCAATCTGCCGGCTTTTTTGCGCTATCCATTTTTTAACTTTTAGAATATTGCTATAATGAAATTTTTATGGGAAAATAAAGAAGATGATAGAAAGAATAGAAGGTGGAACGGTTGAATGAGCGGAAAAGGAAAGTAGAAACGTGCGCTTCATCCAGTCTTTGCCCGAAATTTGAAGCGGCGATGCAATTGCTTAGCAAACGTTGGGTTGGACTGATTATTAGTCAATTGTTAGAAGGAAAACGGCGGTTTTCGGAAATTGAATCCTCGTTGCCGATTAGCGGAAAATTATTGTCGGAACGATTGAAGGAGTTAGAAGAAGCAGGCATTGTCGAACGCAATGTCTATCCGGAAACGCCGGTGCGGATTGAATATGTACTAACGGAAAAAGGAAAAGCGCTAGAGCCAGTCATGGAAGCGATTGAGCGCTGGGCGCAAACGTGGGAACATCACAAAAACGGAAGCACATAGGTCGTCTATCGGACTCGTGCTTCTAACAAAATGAAGGAGGAAAAAGAATGACATTGGAACAAAAACTAGAACAATATGCAGCATTAGCTGTCCGTACAGGCGTGAACATCCAGCAAGGGCAAACGCTTGTCGTAAAAGCACCGCTCGAAGCAGCACCGCTTGTTCGCAAAATCGCGAAAAAAGCGTACGAAGCAGGCGCAAAACACGTATATGTCGAGTGGGAAGACGAAGAACTGTCATATATTAAATACATGCACGCGCCGGAAGAAGCTTTTTCGGAATATCCGATGTGGCGCGCGCAAGGAATGGAGCAGCTAGCACAAGAAGGGGCGGCGTTTTTATCGATTTATTCGCCAAACCCTGACTTATTGAAAGACGTCGATCCGAAACGGATTGCGACGTTTGCGAAAACATCGTCGGAAGCGTTGCGAAATTACCGCAGTGCGTTAATGGCAGACGAAAATTGCTGGTCGGTTATTTCGGTGCCGACGCCGGCATGGGCGAAAAAAATTTTCCCACATCTGTCGGAGCAAGAAGCCGTTAATAAGTTATGGGACGTTATTTTTGCCGTCACGCGCGTTCATGAAGAAGACCCGATCCAAGCATGGGAAGAACATAATAAACGGCTAGCGAAAGTGGTGAAGTATTTAAATGAAAAACAATATAAGCAACTAGTTTATGAGGCACCAGGAACGGATTTAACGATTGAACTTGTCGAAAATCATGTATGGCATGGCGGAGCAGCCGTTAGTCAAAGTGGGGTTCGGTTTAATCCGAACATTCCGACGGAAGAAGTGTTTACGATGCCGCATAAAGACGGCGTCAACGGGACGGTGCGCAATACGAAACCGCTCAACTACGGCGGGAACGTCATCGACGGATTTACGTTGACGTTTAAAGATGGCAAAGTCGTTGAGTTTACCGCGGAAACGGGATACGAAACGTTGAAGCATTTACTTGAAACAGATGAAGGGGCGCGCCGGTTAGGGGAAGTGGCGTTAGTGCCGCACCACTCGCCGATTTCACAGTCGAGTATTATTTTCTACAACACGCTCTTTGATGAAAACGCTGCTTGCCACCTCGCGCTCGGCAAAGCCTATCCGACGAATATTGAAAACGGGGCGACGATGACGAAAGAACAATTGGCCGCACGCGGCGTCAACGACAGCTTAATCCATGAAGATTTTATGATTGGCTCCGCGGAGTTGAACATCGACGGCGTCACAAAAGACGGCAAGCGCGAACCGATTTTCCGCAACGGCAATTGGGCGTTTACGCTAGATTAAGGCTGGTTGAATAACCAGTCTTTTTCTTTCCTGAAAAACAAAAAGCCCTTAGTTGCAAGGGCTTTTCACAACGTCCTAGGAGGGATAATAACTGCATCATAAAGTCATTGATATTCCATATCGATATGACCTTTTGTATCGTGCAAAATTATCTCCAGTGTGTCAATCCATGCAAAAAAGCGGATCACCTCGCCTCAGACTGTTGACAAAATAGTACACCTTCCGTTTTTCAACCCTCCTTAATCACTTATTATTTATTACACCTACTAATTTCTTTAGTTTTTCATCAGCTAACTAAATAATACCCTAAGCCCCAGCCTTCAAAAAAGGTGGGGGCTATTTGACGTTTACTCTACAAATCTCTACATGCTTCGAGGCGTGACACCACACCAAATTTTTCTCAACTTTCAAGCAAATGATGTACTTCTTCTTCCGTAAGATCCACAAGAGCTGCAATTTCTTTTGGTGCCATTCCTTTTTTCGACATATTGCGAACAAGGTGTTTCATTCCTTGTTTAAATCCTTCTTCCAATCCTTCCTTTTTTCCCTTTTGTATGCCTTTTTGCATTCCTTTTTGTATTCCCTTTTGCTCATACGAGATTAACAATTCCAGCACCTGTTCTTTTTCTTTCGTTTCCATTTCATTCACCTCGTTTCGTAATTGTTGTTCTTCCTCATCCGACAGCTTCACATATGTTTCAAAAAAGCCGATTAACAATCGCTGCTTTGCTTCGTCTAATTCCATTCGTACGATCATGCGTAAAAACTGCTTTTTTAGTTCTACCCGTTCACTTTCAGTATACCCCATTTTGCTTAACAACGCAGCGGCGATTGGGTTGTCGTGGCGAATGTAATCACGCCAGTTTTGCTTGCGCAACTCAACAGTAAGAAATCGGAATTGAAGCACATCAAAGAACGGAAATTGGAGCGTAAACGAGGAAGGCTCATGGCGAAGATAGTCGTAGCTAAATACCGCAATCGGCAACATACGCTTTCGGTATTTTTCAAACAAGCGGCTAAAGTAAATAAACATCCGTTCGGGAAACGACGGCTGCACGTAGCTTTGGTTTTCGATATGGACGATAATCAAGCCGTCTTCCCCTTTTAATTTTGTTTCCACCAGCACATCGACGCGATACTTTTCCCCCGCCGTCACGTCGGTGAACAGCTCCTCCGACAAAAACGACACGTGCTGAAAGTCGATGTGCTCATGCACATGTGGGAAAAAGAGAAGAAGAAACTCTTCAAAAAACGTCGTAATCAGCTCTTTAAACAATCGATCATGATCGATGGGCATATATGCACCTCGCTTTCTGTTTTGTTGCATATGTTCGACAAAATTAGTGATGTTCCTGCTTTGGAAATGGAAAAGCAGAGAGAAAAACTATCACTCTCTGCTTCTACAAATCTCGATAAACTTCGGGACGTGACAGGTACCATATCAAAAAAAGCCCTTTCCGGGCTTGGGTACGTCCCAGGAGAGACTCGAACTCCCGACCGACGGCTTAGAAGGCCGCTGCTCTATCCTGCTGAGCTACTGGGACACGACATAAAAAATACATTTCCTTTTTTATTCTATCCCGCCCCACTCTCAGTACGCTGATTCAAGCAGTGGCTCGAGTGGGGCGCTGATGCTTCCCACCGTAGCCTATTCAGACGTGCTGAGCTACTGGGACACGATACTAACTGTGCCTCTTCCTCTACTCGCTTATTCGAGGAGGATGGGTGCGTCGAGGCAACTCGTAGTTATTTCTCTGATGCATTGCTCGTCGCTACTGGGACACGGCATTATTAAATAATAAGCGGGTGATGGGAATCGAACCCACGACGCCAGCTTGGGAAGCTGGAGTTTTACCACTAAACTACACCCGCGTGAAACGCCGAAGGCGGCACCCGGATTCGAACCGGGGGTGAAGGTTTTGCAGACCTCTGCCTTACCACTTGGCTATGCCGCCGAGAGAGCGGAAGACGGGACTCGAACCCGCGACCCCCACCTTGGCAAGGTGGTGTTCTACCACTGAACTACTTCCGCATATGGCTGGGGTAGCTGGATTCGAACCAACGCATCACGGAGTCAAAGTCCGTTGCCTTACCGCTTGGCTATACCCCAATGAATGTACTATGCAGCTAATGGGGCGACTAGTGGGAATCGAACCCACGAATGCCAGAGCCACAATCTGGTGCGTTAACCACTTCGCCATAGCCGCCATAAACAGGGGCAGTAGGAATCGAACCCACACCGGAGGTTTTGGAGACCTCTGTTCTACCATTAAACTATGCCCCTAAATGGTGGAGGGGGACGGATTCGAACCGCCGAACCCACAGGGAGCGGATTTACAGTCCGCCGCGTTTGGCCGCTTCGCTACCCCTCCAAGAGATGGCTCGAGACGGAATCGAACCGCCGACACAAGGATTTTCAGTCCTTTGCTCTACCGACTGAGCTATCGAGCCGTTATATCATATGTATTATTTATTACTTGCTTATTTTGTGCATCGCACTATGCTTTTTAACTATATAACTTAATCTATGTTATGTAAAACCATTGAAAATATGTATGGCGGAGGAAGAGGGATTCGAACCCCCGCGGGCTGTTACACCCCTATCGGTTTTCGAAACCGACCCCTTCAGCCAGGCTTGGGTATTCCTCCGCGAAGTGGAGCCTATCGGGATCGAACCGATGACCTCCTGCGTGCAAAGCAGGCGCTCTCCCAGCTGAGCTAAGGCCCCAAGATACAATGGTCGGGAAGACAGGATTTGAACCTGCGACCTCATGGACCCGAACCATGTGCTCTACCAAGCTGAGCTACTTCCCGATTCAGAGTCATCATGCACGGTCTACGCTGGAGCGGAAGACGGGACTCGAACCCGCGACCCCCACCTTGGCAAGGTGGTGTTCTACCACTGAACTACTTCCGCATAAAACAGTGAGCAAGTATTATTATAATGAAAAGTGGCAGTTTGTCAATATAATCATTGTATTTTTTCTTTTATCCCGTCACTTATACTGACCTAAACGACGATTTTTATTATACAACTATATTATATATTCGTCAATAATAAAATTAGACACTCTAGTTGAAAGAGTGCCTACTTACGTTAGACGATAGGAAACTCCACCACCACTTTTGTTCCTTCCCCTTCTTTGCTTTCCAATGAAATGGTTCCAGCGTATTTTTCTACGAGGCGTTTGGCGATGGAAAGCCCGAGTCCGTTGCCGCCTTGTTTTCGGCTGCGCGCCTTGTCTACGCGGTAAAATCGACGAAAGACGTAAGGAATGTCTTCTTGTGGAATTCCGATGCCAAAATCTTGAATCACGATGTTCGCTTTCCCATTTTCCTCATAAACAAACAGGTGAATTTCCTTCCGAGACTCTCGGCTATATTTCACTGCATTGTCTAACAAAATCAGCAAAATTTGCTCAAGGTGCAAAACGGTGATTGGAATATGCACACGTTCTCTACAGATTTTCCGAAACGTGTAGTCTTCATACACACTCGAAAAGTTGCGGACGACCGAGTCTAGTACAGCGCATGCGTCTACTGCTTCTGTCGCTTCTATCGTTTCTATTTCCGTCCGCGATAGCTGCAACAATTCATTCACTAAATGAATGAGCCGATCCACTTCTTTTAAACTTGACTGTAGCGATTTATTTAATACATCTGGGTCATGTTTCCCCCAGCGGTTTAACATCGTCAAATGCCCTTTAATGATCGTTAACGGCGTCCGTAATTCGTGGGAAGCATCTTCGACAAACTGTTTTTGCTGTAAAAACGCTTGTTCTAAATCGTCCATTAAGTCATTAAACAGGTTGCCGAGCTGTGCCAATTCGTCATTCGTATCATTGATCGGCACCCGTTCATTTAGTCCGTTTGTCTTGATTTTTTGCACCGTATTCGTCATCGCTTGCACGTTCACAAGAAGTTGTTTGGCAATAATCGTGCCGCCTAAAAAACTTAAAATAATCGCGCCTGCTCCCGTTGCAATCATGACGAGAAAAATGATATCGCGAAAGTAGTCAAACGCCTCCATATTACGAACAATTTCGATCGTACCAGGAAAAATCGTCAACGGGGAACGTAAAACAAGTAATCGATCCTCCCCATGGTGAACGATTTCATATTGTAGCGATGTGGTGTTCTTCGGCTTCACCCATCCGCTTGGGACAGCGCGAGAAACCGTCAAGATTGGGGTTCCTGTTTTGTCTAATATTCGAAAAAGTTGGTTTTTCTCATTAATGGTCGCAAAATACGATTCGTATCGTCGCAATTGTGAAGGGGTTTGAATCGATTTTTCTTTAAAAAACGCTTCCATTTCCGTTAGTTGGTGCCGCATGTTTTGTTGTTCATAACTAACGCTCCACTTTTCAATTACGATATACTGTAACAAATTGTACGAGATAAACAGCACGCTTAACAACACGGAAGACCAAATCGTCAATTTCCACTTAATCGGAAGTTTTTTAATCATTGGCGCATCACATATCCAACTCCCCGAACGGTCTGGATATATTGTTCTTTATCTTCTGCATTTAGTTTATTGCGCAAATAGCGGACATACACATCGACCACGTTCGTTTCTACAGCATAATCATAGCCCCATACTTGATCTAATAACATCTCGCGCGTTAATACGCGGTTAATATTTCTCATAAACGTTAAAAGGAGCTCAAATTCTTTATTGGTTAGCTCAATCAGCTCTTTTCCGCGTTTGAGCACGCGGGATTCAATGTCCAACTCTAAATCTTTAAACGTCAAAAGGGGCGGTTTTGCTTCCCGTTTTTCTTCGCGACGCAAAATGACGCGAATTCGTGCTAACAACTCTTCAATCGCAAACGGTTTAACGACATAATCATCTGCCCCACTATCGAGCCCCATGACACGATCCATGACGCTATCTCTTGCGGTTAACATAATAATCGGTGTCTCTTTTTCATTTCGCAAACGGCGACAAACTTCCACGCCATTCAACCCCGGTAGCATCAAATCAAGCAAAATAACGTCGTAATCGTTTTTTATGGCTAAATCAAGCCCACTTCTCCCGTCATGTGCTACATCCACTTCGTATCCTTCGTATCGGAGTTCAAGTTCTAAAAATTCCGCCAATCCTTCTTCGTCTTCAATTACTAACAGTCGGTACATCTCCCTTCCCTCCTCTACATAAGCAAGTGAACGGCTAAAGCACCGCCAAATAAAAGAGCGGCCAATTGATGCAGCTTTTTATAGCTTCTGCTCTGTTTTCCTTTGCTAAGCCGTTGTAGCACATATCCGATCATACTAACAAGAAGCAAGCCACCAAACGCTCCAACTCCGCTATATACTCTGCCCATTTTATCGCCATGATACAATAAAAAATACGTACCATGGCTAATGACAAGAAGAAGGGCGAGAGAGCCGAATAACGAATGGTGTTTTCGGAAAAAAAGAAACACTTCTTTTATATCATATTGCGAGCGAATATTTCGTTTTTTCCCTTGAATAAACGCATGGCGAACGAGCCACATTCCGCCACCGGCGATTGCGCTAAATTCTGCTAGCGTTCCTAACAGTTTGTATAGTTCTTTATGTGGTGCTTGTCCGGTTAACCAGATAAGCACAAATAACGCAACACTTAATGAAGCTAACAGCGCGCCTGCTATTTTCACTCCTACATGAAGAATGGGATGGGAAAAAACTGCTTTCATTTGTCTTCACTCCTTTTGTATTTATCATACCGCATGATGTTAAAGAAAAAAGTGAAAGGAAATGAAAATTTTTTCATAAAACAAGTCCCTTCGCCAATAGCGAAGGGACGGAGCACTCATTCATTTTCGTCGTCAGCTTCTACTTTTACCACTTTTCCAGTTTCTGCATCGATTTTCACTTCTTGCTTTCCGTTGTCTGTTTGCACCGTAATGCTATAAACCGTTTCATCGTTATCTTTTTCAATCGTTGCTTCTGTTACTTTGCCGCTCACTTGATGTAGCGCAATCGTTGTTGCTTCTTCTTTCGTGATGTTGACGGAATCTGCCTCGCTTCCTTTCGCGTCATCGTTCGTTTCGTTGTCGCTTACTTCTCCTTCTGCTTTGTCTTGATCGTTTTTATCAATCTTCACTACCGCACCTGTTTGCGCATCGACTTTCACATCTGATAGTTTTCCTTGTTCATCTTTCACTTCGACCGCATACACAACGACACCGTCTTCATTCTCAAGTTCTGTTCCATTTTCTTGCCCTTTTACATGTTGCAATGCAATGTCCATCGCTTCTTTCTCCGTAATTTTCGCTTTTGCTTGCAGTTGATCCTGCTCTTGTTCGTCAGATACCTCTTTTGTTGTTTGCGTTTTGCTTGCGGCAAACGCATCATGCTTGAATGTAGCGCCGACGATTCCACCTCCAACGATGGAAAGTGCTAATGCTGGGATGAGAAATTTTTTGTTCATTTTTGTTCCTCCTTGTCATGGTATGTTTTACAGTTCTAATCGTACGGTTTGCAAATGAAACGAACGAAAAACGGATATGAACAAGCGTTAATATGTTCATGAAAAATTTTTCACATTTTCTCTCTTCGCTTGTATAATGATAACCGTACAAACGGAACAAAGGGGGGCTTTTTGTGCTTACGTTTATGCAACTTTTTGAAGCATACCGCTCGCTTTGGTCGAACCGGTCGCTTGCAAGAGAGGAGGCGTTGACAGAAGAAACGTGTAAAGCGTTGCTTTATGAGGCGATAGAAAAAGAGTTGCGCGATGAAATGACCCATCCGCGCGTTCGGCAAGCGCCAGAAGTAAAATTTCATTATGCCGTCAAACGAATCATGGCCGCACCTTTAGCAGAAGCGGAAAAACTAGATTTAATTGACCTGCATTTAGAAGTGATGGAGCAAATTTTATTTTAGCACAAGGGTGTTGATTATCCATTATTTTACTAAAAAAACACAGAATCATATGACTGAACACAAGCTTTTCTGCCTCTTCCCTCGAACAAGAACGCCGGCGGGCAAATGACATTTGCCC